>JAMXAE010000088.1 GCA_024281695.1 Nitrosomonas sp.
AGGTAACATACCCATGGCCTCAATCACTTCAGCATTGCGCAAATTGTTGGATGCCACATTAGTAGAAGCAATCGCCATTGAATTAGCTTCAGCTAAGGGTTTGTGTGAAATTTTCTCATTGATGTAAGCCAGTGTGATTAGTATGGTTGTACCACACAAAGCAAAAACACCTAAGGCGGGATGAAACATAAAGATTACGAATAAATAAATCGGAAACCAAGGGGCATCAAAAAAAGCAAATAAAGCATTACCAGTCAAGAATTGTCTTAAGTTGGTCAAGTCTTTTAATGCCTGCCCGGCATTGCCGTCGCCTTGTTTTAAACTCTGCTCGAAGGCGGCAGTATAAACACGTTTATTCAACTTCATGTCGAGTTGAGCGCCTACACGAATTAGTACAAAGGTGCGTACATATTCCAGTGCGCCCATAAAAATATAAGCACCTAGCATGATGATTGTGAGCATTAGCAGAGTCATTTCATTGCGACTGGTCAATACACTGTCGTATAGTTGCAGCATATAGATGGCTGGCATGAGCATCAGCATATTGATGACTGCACTGAAAACACCGATGTTTCTGAAAGTTTTTTTAAAGCTGGCGAGCACCTGCGCAACTTCATTCTGTGGAGCTTTAAATTTGAATTTCATCTAGTAAATGTTAGGGCAGAAAAGTGTGTTGCTCATTGTAAAAAATTAGGCGCAGTCAGAGTTTGAAGATAGTAGAAAATAATATTTTCTTATAATGCGCAATATATTGAATTGGTTGTAATTATAATTGTCGGTTATTGGTTTTGACTAGGTAAATCTTCTACCGCTAATTTAAATGGTCTGGGGGAAAAATTTAGATCCCGCTTTGCATCTGAGTAATCAAATCTTAAATCTTGATTCATTCTCTGTGCCATTGTTGTTGTCCAATCTTGATAACGTGGTAACCATCTGAATCCCCATGTCGCTATTTGGAAAAACCAAAGTGGAACGGTGAGTATGCGCGGTGGGCAATTAAGTGCTTCGAATACTCGCTTAACCATTTCACGATAATGCAAAGTTTCTCCACCCGTTAAATTATAGGAACGATTTGCTAAATTTAAAGTACTCAACGCAGAAAAACATGCTGAAGCGACATCTTCGACATGAATGGGCTGCCTTAATCCCTTGGCTGCTCCTAATACGGGGAAGAATCCAAATCGGTGAATAAATCGTGCAATTTCTGCAACATTTTTATCGCGTCCGTATCCATAAATCAGCGTTGGACGCAAAATGATCCACTCTATTTTTTGGGTGTTTGCCCAGGTTTGTAGGAGCTCTTCACCTTTTATCAATTGGAGTGCGATTTCCCTTTCACCGAGATTCGACGAAGAACTCTTGGTAAAACGACTTGTGGAGGATAATACAACAATTCTTTGTGCACCATAAGCTAATAAGAGATCAAAGTACTCAGGTAATATCCAGATTGGGGCGACACATAGCCAGATGGTAATTTTATTTTTTTCTGTAATTCTCTCGGTTCTACTGATGGTATCCAACTGTTGCCAGGTGATTTGGGGGTGACTTTGTGTCACAGAATGTCGAGAAAAAGCAATGACACGACAATGATTTTGTACCAATTGCTTTAACAAACAGTTGCCTACCAAGCTGGTAGCGCCTAACACTCCGACAAGTTGTTCATTCATGTTTGAGTTTTAACATTCTGTAGCAATTCTGTGTGGCATAAAGCATCACAGTGATTCCAAAGCGAAACCATATCCCCAATGTAATCACTCTCATCAGTGCGCCTGGATATTGATGGCGAAAAAATTTTTGGTAAAAACGTAACATTCCTTTATGTTTATGCCAAGCAACAAAGAATGGGCGAGTGCGGCTACAAGTTCCTTGAGAATGGATAGCTGGAGCATCCGGCACAAAAACAATCTTCCAGTTTTTTTGCTTAAATCGCATGCACCAGTCTAAATCTTCGCAGTGTAAGAAGTAGCCTTCATCCCAGGTACCCACATCTTTGATGGCTTCTCGCCGCACCAGCATGAGTGCACCTGAGATTGCTTCAACTTCAATGGGCGTTTGTGGTAATGGCTGCTTATGTAAATGGAAATCAAAAAACAGTTGTGGCCAGTATTTTTCCAAATGATATAAGCCAAAGGCACGCACGCAGGCTCTCCAAGGCGAAGGGATAGCACGTCTTCCACCACCTTGCTCAGAGCCATTTGGGTTAATCAGATAGCCACCTACCATGCCGATATGCGAATCCGATTCAAGTACTTGTACTAAACGCTGCAATGAATTGTCCCCGAGAATACAATCCGGATTCAGAAAGAGAATGTAGGGTTGGGTTGATGCGCCCAGACCAAAATTGCAACCAGCAGCGAAGCCGGAATTTTTGCCCGTAGAAATTAAATTCAGGCGGATTTCCATAGGGAAGGAGTTCTTTAATTTTTCTATACTTGAGTCTATCGATGCGTTGTCGACCACAATAACTTCCTGTGCTTGCTCAAGTGCCGCATTAACGCACCGGGTCAGTAGTGGGCCGGCGTTATAATTAACGATTGCTATTGATACTGGTTGCAAACCGTACATTTCAGTACCCATTTATAATTTCCCAACACGTTTATTAAACCCATCCTTTAAACCTTTTATCATCATAAATAAATTGGCTATTCGGTTGGGTGAAAATAGAGTGAAAAAAATCAGGGCGTATAATATCCGTAATCTGTCGGCTTGTTTCCATTCTACCGGCATATAGGGGCGTTGCCATAATAGAACGCTATTTCTAAACATATAGTAATACCGAAAGGGCTGATGAAAAGGAATCGTTCGCCAACGTCCCCACCAAATGCGAATCTGCCGGTCTCCCAAGGAATGAAGCATGACAGCATGGCAGATTCCATATATCTCGAAACCCTTAGATTGTGCGCGAAAGCACCATTCTGTATCGATATGATCAATAAACAGATCTTTGTCCATATTGCCAATATGATTCAATGCTTGAATGGAAATTAAAGAACCCGAGGAAATTAGGAAATCTGCGCGCACAGGGTCAGTTTTGTTGTCGCAGCTCAAGCGTGTAAATCCGGATCGAGTTACACGAACGAAATGTGATTTTTCTGTTGTGGCATGATTTCGATAGCAAGCACCAACTGCTCCGACTTGTTTTCCCTGATTGGTAAGACTAATGTAGGCATCCCGTAGTTTATATAACATGCCTGGTTCTGGAATACTGTCCTGATCCATGAGGAGTACAAAAACAGCTTTTCTCTCGCGAGCAATGGCTATACCAGCATTATAGGCTTCCCCCAATCCATAATTATGTTTTAGTGCTAAGAAATTAAACGCATTAGGCCATTCCAACTCTAGTTTCTGTAAGATGATGCCAATATTTGAATTGGAACCATTATCGACCACAACAATAGTTTTAGCTTGATGGAGTAATGCGCTGAGACTAGCCATAAGCGTTACTTCATCAGGATTATAAGTAACTACTATGGGTACAATATCCTCACACAATTTATTCAAAGTGATGGCCTATCAAATGGGTAGCAACAAATTTTACCTTAATCGGTTAACTAGTCGAATGAGTAGTTCGCGTAATTTATTCGCAGCTTGAAACAAAGAAAAGCAGTGATGAATAATAAAAACCAGCAGAAAATCTCTCCACTGAGGCATGATTGCTATGTCTTGTTGTTTGGTTCTTTTGGAGATGGAACGAGCTAAGCGATGGATTAGAGTTATCCTGAAAATTTGACCACTGGTACAAGCATTGAGATCCAAATGGCGGTTGAAATGTAGTTTCTTCATTATTTTGATTTTAGCAAATCATATAAACGGATGAGCATATTTAATACCGGTATCTTCAATGAGGATGCAGTACCATATTTCCAGTTTGCGATGGTCAGTTTTCTTACTAAACTTCGTGGTTTCAGCAAAGCGCTCCAGCTATTAAATTTTTCGTGATGAAAATTCATTACATTCTCAGAACCAAAATCTTCCGAATGCTTTAGTTGCATTAACTGATCACTTTCTATCGATGTTGGAAATGCGACTGCTCGTTCGGCGATGGTTAATATGAAGGGTTTGATATCTTCAAAGCCATAGCCTGTTAAATCAATAGTACGTGCAAACTCAATGGTAAAATCAACGATTCCGGCTTGGAATTGTGCGATATTAGGGTTGGCAGATAACTCCGCGATACGATCGTAATCTG
Source organism: Nitrosomonas sp. (assembly GCA_024281695.1). Taxonomy (GTDB): domain Bacteria; phylum Pseudomonadota; class Gammaproteobacteria; order Burkholderiales; family Nitrosomonadaceae; genus Nitrosomonas. The sequence continues at coordinate 4,190 of JAMXAE010000088.1, forward strand.
TATCTTGCTTGAATATGGGTTCTACTTTGCCATTTTCTTTAGTAACCTGATAGCCGATTGTTGTTGGGTGAAGTGCACGCGCCCCTTCCTCAAAAATTTCTTCGAAACGGCTAAAAATATCTTCTGGCCTGGCTTTGCCGCGTTCATCACAAAGTATTCCTACAAGGGTATTTTTTTTAGAATCAAAACTATGCTGCATGCCGCCGATAAATCCCAGGTATAAACCCAATACATGAGGGTAATTCTTGTCTGATCCAAATGCTTCTTGTAGGAATTTTTGAATAGAGCCATTCCAACCAATATCAACGACAGCTGTTTGTTTTTCAGAGAAGAAATCGTGTTGTGCTAGATAAGTATGCAGTAAATGCCAACTTTCAGTTGTGTGGTGTCGGACAATTTGCTGAAACTCAGGGTCACTTAGCATGTTCTTGAATTGGGATGACTTTCTACCATAGATAGGTTGTTTTATGTTGGCATAGCCATGCTTCTTTGAGACCTGTATGAATTCATCCGGTGGCAGGCCGAAAGCCTTGCAAATTGAATACAAGCCTTCTTGTTTTGGATTAAACAGAAGTGCAATTGCAGCCTCATAGGTGAGTCCATTGTGCGCAGAAGCCGTCGCAGTGGAGCGGCGAGAAACATGAAGATAGTGTGTCGCAGGGATATGATCTGGTTCAAAAAAATTAGGGCAAAGTAGTCGGAATAGTTTCATAAACAATTCGCCTTCTCGAGCCAGGAAATGGACTTGTTGGATATGATTTTTTTTTATTTCCTCTATAACACCTAGAATAAAAGTTGCATAAACAGGCCCCAATGTTTCATAGCCGTAGTTATAGTGAAATCCCTGAGCTTCTGCAGGACGTATCATTTGAAGTAGATGACGGCCACGCCAGTATGTATTCTTTTCTGCAAGAGAACGATAAGCTTGTAGGGTTTTCCGTCTTCGAATACTTTTTTTATCATCTAGATGGATGGTACGTATACCCATTCTCGCTGGTGAAAAATAACCGGAATGCTGATTATCACCGATGTGTAACAATTCTGACGGCTGCAAGTTTTCTTGTTGTAGCACGTATTCTAAGAATCGTCTGGAATATTTCTCGATACCAGATGTTGATGAAATATAGATATGATCAAAATGAACAGACAGACCTTTTTCCTCAAAGACACTTTGTAAATGTGCCTGATCAAGATATATATCGGATATGGCGATGATGCGTATATTCAGAGTATTTAGCCATTCCAATATTGCTGCCATATGATGTTTTACGAATAAAACTTCAGCGCTAATTGCCCATTCATGTTGAATAATTCTGGTGGTCAAGTGGGATATAAACGCTGTATTGTCATTTATCAGTTGTTTAGCCATTGCTTCGGCAATATCGGAGAATTTATATTGGTGATCTTTGTCTGTATTTAATCCTTTGAGTCGCAAATCATTTTCTATCTTGGTGTGCAGTCGGATAACATGCTCGATTGTACAATCGATATTAAAATTGTCCGACAATGTGTGTATTATGCGTTTAGCTAAGATTTCCTTGATTTCCTCGGAAGAATCGACATCACGTTCTAGTACCGTGTCAAAAATATCAAACGAGATGACTGTCGCTTGAGCTTGAGAAATATATTGTTCGAGTCTTGCACGTAAGTCTTCTTTATTATCTTTGATTACCTGATGCTGCTTGTTAGTCACATTTTTAACCATTTTGAGGTTATCCATCGATAGGGTGCAGTAATTATTCTACCGATCAGATAGCTTCTAGAGTTTTTAAATAGAGTTAATTCCTGAGTCAGTTGCATATTGTAGTTATTCAACTGGTTGTATTGATGCTCGAGTCGGTTGTATTGATGCTGGAGTTGATTATTTTGATGGTGTAATAAATTAATTTGTTCAATAAAGCTAGCTCTCTGAATTTTGTTGATATCTCTGTTAACTTTATTTAAATAAGCTGTGGGAATATTCAGCTCGTTGCCAAAACACTTATTGATTGATTGTTTTAAAAAATAGCGCGTTTCAATATTAGCAAGAAGTCGATTTTCTAGAATGGTATTGTGAGAATGTAAGCGATAATTCAGTAGTTTGTGATCAATCAGAAAAGAAAAAGCTAGTGGGTTAACTAGAACTGCGCGGAATGCAAAATCGTAATCAAGAATATAGCGGAATGGTCGGAAGAGCTCCATTTTTTTTACTAACTGTGCGCGAAAGAAGAAATTTGATGATGAGATAGCATAATTGCCCGCAAGAAATGCAGCTACAGGCGATGGGGTTTGTTGGAATTTTTGTTTTAAATCCTCATACCATTTTAACCACCAGTGAGAAGTGTCATTTATGATTTCAGAGTTTTCGTTGATGAGATTAATATTTGAGATCACAAAATCGAGATTGTCGCGCTGCAAGGTGTTTAACAGAATTTCAAGTCGGTTGGCGATGAAAACATCATCGGAATTGATGATGGCGATATATTCTCCCTGTGCTAATGCGATACCACGGTTAAGTGCGTGATGCGCCCCCTGATTGGATTGTGAAAAATATTTAATGCGTGCATCGTCAAATTTCAAGATTACTTTTTCGGTATTATCAGTCGATCCATCATTAATAATAATCAACTCGATATTCTGCAGCGTTTGTGTAAGAACGCTATGAATTGCTTCAGCCACGTAAGCTTCGTGGTTGTATGCGGGCATTACAACACTAATTTGAGGTTTATCGTAAAAAGCATGCATTGTTTTGATTTTTCTGTTTCTTAGCCATTGATCGGAAAAATCCGATTCCCTGACAAGTTATCTTGTATATATCGAAGTGACGCTATAGCGTTATGCATTACGTAGATCGAAAGCCTTTTTCCAGTACGCAAGTTGCCGTGCTTCATGGTATTCCTTACCGCGTTTCCGAACCATATTATCGGGTAATTTTTCTGCAATGAACAAGCGTTTACTCGTGTCAGAAGCAGTATCGGAGTGCGTAAGTTCTCCCAGCATATTGGCTTCTTCCAAGGATGGATTATTGACGAGTCGGAAAAATGGATCGGTCCACCGCTGAGAAGTGAAGCTGTCGATACCCATTTCCAAGATTTGCGGTAATACCGCATCGATAAAATCGGAAGCCCCTGCTTGCACATGTTGAGAGAGAAGTTGAATAGTTTGATCCTCTTTGTTTTCTTCCAGCACCGGGATAATGTGATTTGCTTGCTCACGATAACCGAGTGTAGTGCCATGAGGTGCCATCAGTGCAAATTCCAGTAATTCCACCCCGCCGTTGACAAGGCTGTCGTATCGTTCGCGCGGGTGGCTTTCATTGACAAGATAACCGTGGAAAACATTTCGTGGCAGATGATTTTGAATCAATAAATCGAACGTGCCCAGATAAAAACCGTTGATCTGAAAGTCGGTTCGTATCAGCTGCAGCAGCCGAGAGAATCCTCCTTGCATATTTCCGGTCCAGCCGATATCGACAATTCCCAGACGAGTGGCACCCTCCGCCAGATCGGCAACATAGCGCAGCGGTAGCGGACGTTTCCGTTTGGCTTCAAGCAGGATATTGTGCCACAGTGAATTCAACAAACCGAACATACGGATATCGCCGTTCGGAACCATCTCTTCGGTTGAGCGATAACCTGCCTGTTTAATCTGCTCTGCGTATAAATGGGGATTGATACCCAGTTTATTGAGATGATAATCGACTGTACGCGTTGCCCGACCGCTGAATAGATGCCAAACACGATCGATCGGCAGGTCTACAAAACTTGGAAGCAGCAATGCCGTTCTGGAGAAATAGCAGTATTTCAATTCAACATCGGGACCAAGTAACTCTGGGTAGCGCTTAAAAACTTCATGCAGCAAATACGCGTCACGGGCAAAAAACAGCATACGCTCGATGCGATTTCTTCGCGCCAGCTGCGCCATCCATAGAATCTTGCCAAGAATCAACGGACCAAACACTTGAAGTCCGATATCTCCCCAGAAATCGTATTCTTTTTCCATTAACTGTCGGCGAATCGAACCCATCATTAGAGACCAGACATGCCCATCCTGCACAGGTTTCTGCAGCGGTGCTCGAAGCTGGGGTTCTATACGGTTATGCAGGTAGTTGAATAACTCGGATTTAATGCCGATTTTTCTGGCGATTTTGACATCCGCGTGCTCATTGTCGCCGAAATGAATAACTTCGTGCGGCTGTACGGAAAAATGTTTGATTACTTCATGGTACATCGTTCCTTCATGCTTACTTTTGCGTTGCTCTCCCGAAACCAATAGGATATAAGGTTTGGCATAATTACATTTCACGAGGAGTTTTTCGATAAATTGGGGAGGAAGATACATATCGGAACACAAAACGACCTGCCGTCCATCTTGCCCCGCCATGAGAAAAAGCGCTTGCATGACGGGGTTTGGGTGGCAGAATCGCTCTTCAAATTCGAGTTCCTGCTGTACTAGATATTCTTGTTGTTCGGGTGATAAGCTGAGAAGCTCTGCAAGAATATCGTAGATTTCCGTCAACCTAACTTCCGGCGTACGGTGCGAATTCATTAATCGTGCGCGCGCTTCCGTTTCGGCTGAAACACGTTTATGGGCGTAGCTGCTGACTATCTTCGGGTTCATCAAACCAAAATCACTGTGTTGCAATCGGGCGGCGATGGCATCGAACACATCCGTTGGCCGGTGCATGGTGCGGTGGATCAGAGTATCGAAAATATCAAATGATACAATCTTGAACTTAGGCAGCCTGGCAGTGTAGTGCTTAAGTAATTCATCATCATCCATGAGCGAGCGATCCTTAGAAAACACGATCAACGTCCACCGCGGCTAATATACCAAGTCTTTATCTGACGCAGCGCGCTTCCCATTCCTTCAGAAAGCAAAACCCGGAAAAACTTTTGAAGAATGTCGAGTTTCCGGTCTGACGACATCCATAGCATAGCCAGTTTACCGACGCGTTTTAGTCGTATGGTATTACTGCGTTGAATGGATTGGGATTGCCCTTCTGTTGTTTTTTTCAGGTCATCCGTGACTTGCCGCATCGCAATAAGGGTTCCGACACCGATTCGATGCTCATGAATGTCTTTTCTTAGCCACTCGTTTTTGAGCATCTTGGCATACAAATCATGCTGGCTTCGGCCGGCATATATGGAATTGCCGTACCCGCTTTGATCGGTGATCCGGTGATGATAAAACGCCAGGAATTGGGGGATGATATACACGTCGTAATGGGACAAAAAGCGGATGTTGAAATCCCAATCGCCAAGAACCGGGAGGTCGGCGCGAAAAAAATCGATTGCTTCGGCGGCGTCGTAACGGAATAAAAACTGTATCGGTGCAAACTGATTCCCGCCCAATACTTCATCCAGCATTACAAATCCGCGTTTTTCCGAGGCCCAGTAGGGCTCCGTTCGATTGATAGTAACCTGATTCCCGACAATCCGTTCGTAGATCATATTAGCGAGTGTTATGACACCGGCAACTTGCGGGAATTTATAACAGATGGGCTCTATTTCGGCAACAGTGATGGTCAGAAACTCAGGTGCCCAACTATCATCATCGTCATGGATAGCCAAGTAACGTGTCTTGATTGATCGTATGCCTTTGTTGCTGGCCGCTTCCATACCCAGAGAAGATGGATTGTGGATAACGGAGATCCGGTCGCGTAATTGAGTTGCGTAGTGGTTAACAAGCCGATCAACCGCAACCGGATCACCTCCGTCATTTACGATCACCAGATGCCAGTCTTCATAGCTTTGGTTGACCACACTTTCGAGAGCACGTTTTAAAAGAACAGGCCGGTCTTTTGTGCGGGTGATAATGCCTACTGTTGCGTCCATATCAGATGCATTGGTCCATATTGTTGTTCATCAATGAGGTACAGAGAGTCGCTGCAAATGCTTTTTATTAATAATTGCGTGCGTATTTTTCCTGTATCGAATTACTCCGGTTGTTTGAGCAAAGAAATAGTCGATATTAATTTGTTACATAAATCAGGCAATTTTTCTGTGTGCTTTTTAGTTCGTGGTTTAGCAAGCATATCGAATTGCTAGCGGCTAGTTTTGCCGGAAGAAAAATATTACATGGTTGCAATCAACCTCAATCACAGTTGTTAAAGATTACTGTTTTATTGTGACTAAAGTTGAATCATTGATAACGCGGAATAATAGTGGAGAATGTGTAAGAAATCCAGCTTTAGTCTCTCCTTGCTAGTTCCAAGTAGTAATGTCCGTTTTTGTCCTAAGGTGAAATGATCGGGCAAACGTATTTCAAACAAGAACGGGCGATTTTATAAATTGTAAGCGATCCGACGCAGAAATCCAGACCTTACTTCCGTATTTTATCTGGTATTTCTGAGCAATAGCTTTTTTAAAAAAGCACTGATAGTTCGCATGGATTGTGTTATACGCCAGCTTGTTGAGTTCAGAATCTTTGAGATCTGATGATTGCGATCAGATACAATTTGATTAAGCTGAATAACTTCTAACTCTCTGGAATGAGCAATTTTTTTGCAACGAGCGTATTCTAAAACTGCCCACAAAGTTTCATTGCTCCAGTGTGGTATCCATTTTTTGTAAATGATAGTCATGACCTGGTGTGTCAGTGTTTTATTTTCCCTCACGCCAGATCCTTTGCCTTGTTGGATACGATAGATGGCGCCGATCTCTGGGATAAATTTGAATTCTCCCTGTTCTAATAGCTGTAACCAGAAATCCCAATCTTCGCATACTACCAGTGTCTCATCAAAGTGAGCTCCATTATCAAAAGAACTGCGTCTGAAAAGAACGGCATGGATTGGTATAAAGTTTTCAATTCGTAACTGAATGGGGTCAAAATCTTCCTCGTAACGACTGATTTCTTCACCAGTTTCATTGATGCACTGAATTGCAGAGTAAGCGGCTATAACGGAATCAGATTGGTAAAGCGCCTGTTGAAGCTTCGCGATATGGTGGGGCATAAACCAATCATCGTCATCAAGAAAAATAATAAATTCTCCTTTGACCGCTTCCAAGCCTATGTTTGCGGCTTTGCTTCGAGATAATGGTTCATTCTTATCGATGCTACGCATCGGGAAATGGCCGCACCATTCACCGACTTCTCGGTGAATGGTGCCTTTGGCATTGACAATGACTACTTCAATATTCGGATAAGTTTGCAAGGCAATCGAATCCAGTGCATCAGATAATGTAGGGCGATCCATACTGCGGATAATGACACTGACCAATGGCATTTCGCGACTATCCAAAGTCAGGCCTAAGGCTTTTTGACGAGCATATTCCGATTGATACAATTTGAGTGGATCACTCGATAGTTCTTCAGCCGGGATCAGAATATAGGCTTCCGCTGCTGTTATGCTGGCAGGTAACGTATAGGTGCGATAACGATTGAGTGCGGCGATATGCTGGTCGTAACGCTGTCTTGCATTTTGTGAAACAAAACATTCCATAGCAGCCGTTTTGCGTGCGACCAGATGACTGATATCAAGCAATTGATTGGGACGCATGGGAATACCCACTTCATACAATGCTACGCGTATTGTTTTGCCAATTCTCCTAATAGCTTCTACAACAGCCATGCCCACCACTCGATGATCCGGGTGCATCTCGAAAACCGATGGTGCATAAACCAAGTCAGCGCCAATCTCCCGAATGACTGTCAAAATTTCTTGGATCAGTTTTTCGCTGTAACAAATTTGCCGATCTCGATACTGCCAGAAAACAGGTGTGCCATAGCCAAGAATATGAGCCGCAGCGATACTTTCATTCTGACGTTGTAGGGTATATTCAGTAATTCTTTCTTCACTGATACCATGCGCACCATCAGACACCACAATGACAGAAACCGGTACACCTTGTTCAATGTGACGCATAATGGATCCAGCGCAGCCGAAGACCTCATCATCTGGATGAGGCGCAAATACGAGCGCCTGCGTACAGGGGATATTTGTAATAGCTTGATCAGGAACGAGTATGTTTTCCAAAAATTTCTCAATTATCGGTGAGTTTTGTATTCGATGGTATGCATGACACAAAGGCCGATTATTTTAACCTGAATATTCCATGAATTTATATGAAGTTCGTGCAGGAATTTTTTGTTGAATGATATTTAAAGAACTAAGGATATTGCACCAGTGTATTAACTATAATCCATCATTACTGTTCCGATAACTTTCACAGTAGAGACATCTGAATATCAGACCGATGATTGAGGGTAAGTGGATCGCCTCG
>JAMXAE010000089.1 GCA_024281695.1 Nitrosomonas sp.
AATACTGTGAAACCACATAAGAGTTTGAATAACTCTACTCCCTATGAAACACTCACCTCTTATTTTAATCAACCTCTTTACAAAAACTCTATGATTTCCTACAAATCATTAATTCAACTTCACCAAGATCTTCAGTTTCAATTTTCTTCCACAAACATTTACTGTTATTTTCTCTTGCAATAGTATTTAATATCATTTGATGTTGAGCATATTCTTCAGCTGTAGCTTTAATAATCCTTAAGTCAAAGTTATCCACAATATTGCCTACTGAATATTGGATAGGCGCAAGATGCTCCAATTCAATCAACAAGCTCTCTTGCCCGCGCGTCATGGCAAGATAAACTTCAGCCAGGAGTTCAGCATCCAACAATGCGCCGTGTAGCGTACGTTTAGAATTATCTATATTGTAACGATCACATAAAGCATCAAGATTATTACGCTTACCGGGATGAAGATCTTTTGCCAATTTCAATGTATCTGTTATTGATAAACAATAGTTCTCCAATGCCTGTAAATTTATCAAATTTAATTCGCGATTAAGGAAGCCCACATCAAATGGTGCGTTATGGATAATAAGTTCGGCATCAATAATGAAACCTAAAAATTCCTTAGATATTTCATAGAACTTAGGTTTATCTTGAAGAAACTCGGTGGTCAAGCCATGCACTTGCAAGGCTCCCACATCACTATCACGTTCAGGATTAAGATAATAGTGGAAGTGATTACCAGTAAATTGCCTATTACTTAACTCCACCGCCGCTATTTCAACAATACGATGTCCATGTTTATGTTCCAAACCTGTTGTTTCAGTATCTAGCACTATCTGTCGCATGTTAGCATCTCTAATTATTTTCTATTTTTCAGAAGAAATCATTTCAACACCTCGATTTGCCAATTCATCGGCGCGTTCATTATGAGTATGACCCGAGTGACCACGTACCCAATACCACTCAATTTCATGCTGCTGAGTTAATTGATCAAGCAGTCTCCAAAGGTCTTCGTTTTTAACCTGTTTTTTTCCAGATGTGCGCCAGTTGTGTATTTTCCAAGAATCAATCCATTGACTAATACCTTTCTGCACATATTGCGAGTCTGTATGTAAATGCACTTTGCATGGGCGCTTTAAGAGCTCTAAGGCACGTATTGCAGCAAGTAATTCCATACGGTTATTAGTTGTTAATTTTTCACCACCAAAGATTTCACGTTCTTGGCCTGCGTATCTGAGCAAAGCCCCCCATCCCCCGACGCCAGGATTTCCTTTACATGCACCATCTGTGTATATTTCCACAGTTTTAGAATCATTTATACTCATAACTCGTCTAGCTGACCAAGGTTACTATGCAATCGCTTTTCTCTAGAAGCTTTATTAAGTTTCTGAGTAACTGGCGCCATTTTTCCCTTGGTATCTAAACAATTCTTCCAGCCAGGTTTAATAATGCGCATGCCGTGCATGTGTTTAATAGCATGCAAAAAATACACTCCTCCTGAAATTGGCCACCAACGATCACCTGCTGCCTCCATAAAAATTAACCGCTGACGCCACTTTTCTTGTTGGAATGGTGGTGTATAGCAGCATAATCGACCTCCAGCCATCTCAAAGTCTAGTAATTTCAGCCAATCTTTAAGTCGGGATAATGCTATGAAATTTCCATTCCAGGGGAACTCTCGCCGTGTAGATCTTAAATAATGGCAAGCCCCCCACAAACTAATTGGATTAAAACCCGATATGATAATATGGCCTTCAGGAATCAAGATTCGATGAACTTCTCGCAGAATTTGATGTGGATTAGCATTAAACTCAAGTACATGTGGCAGAATTACAAGATCCATACTGTTACTCTGAATAGGAAGAAAGTCAGCTGCAGCAAGCACAGAAGATGGGTTCTCAAGCCCTACAGACAAATGCAAAGGCATTCTGTTTAGCCTTAGAAAATTAAATTGTGGCAATCCAATTTGTGCCGCGTTATAGCCAAAGATATTTATAACAACTTGATCATAATAGCCATACTCGTGTTCAATCAAATATTGACCAAGAGAAGTTTTAAACCAGCGTTGAGCATTTGGAATAGACGTCATTATTGCTTATCTTACCTGAGTTTATACTGTTTTAATTCCTATGTTACTTAGGCACACCAACTCTATGAAATATAATAACTTAGATGGAGAATTCATGCTGAGCGTTTATCCTGTGCCTGTCTTCAAAGATAATTATATATGGGTTATTCACAATCATAATTATGCTGTTGTTGTGGATCCCGGCATAGCATTTCCTGTCATTGAGTATCTTCAGCTTAAGAAATTACAATTAAGTGCAATTCTTATTACTCACCATCATAGCGACCACACGGGAGGCAACATCGAGTTATTGAGATTGTTTGATATTCCGGTATATGGACCCTCAAATGAATTCATTTCAACAGTAACCCACGCCGTACATGAAGGCAATCAAGTGAATCTGCAGGAAATTTCCCTCAATCTAAAAGTAATCGATACCCCCGGACATACGCAAGGACATATCGCTTATTACGCATCCAATCCAATGAATATGGTATTTTGCGGAGATACCCTTTTTTCTTGCGGATGCGGGCGAATATTTGAAGGAACAGCACAGCAAATGTATGGATCGTTACTGAAACTGTCCCAACTACCAAATGAAACATTCCTGTATTGTGCTCATGAATACACAATGAATAATATTCGTTTTGCAAAAACTGTTGATCTAGAAAACTCAAAGCTCAGCAAATTAGAAATCATGGCACGAGAATTACGCCATCAAAATATTCCAACCATCCCTACTACACTAGCCCTTGAGAAGGTAGTTAATCCATTCTTGCGTTGTGATCAACAGGATATTATAAATAGTGCGGAAAATTATGCAGAAAAACCACTCTTAACTCCTTTGAGTGTTTTTACTGTGCTACGTAATTGGAAGAATAATTACTGATAAATATATTCAGTTAGATTATATTGATAACTGTACTGGTAGACTAATGAATAACCTAATCAGAAAGAACACTCATTAGGCAGCTATTAAAAGGGCAACTTGACAAACTAGCCATAATAGCAAGTCAAACTGCCCAATTTCAGAAAACTTAATTTTGTTAAATTAAGTCATAGATTTCTTTATTTCTTGCCCGGTTTAGCAGCACGCAATACTGGGTAATATTGAGTAAAAACCATGTCTTGTGCGGCATTGGCTTTGTGGCAAGCTGCACATGCATCATCAGCTTGAATTATTCCTTGCTTGGCTTCATATGATTCAAAACCAAAAAATGCCCAATTTCCAGGTTTATCTGCAAAACGTTTGGAATCTTTCACCATAGCAGCAATTCCATTAAACTCACCTGGGAAATAGCCATTTCCACTGGCTGCCTCTTTTGAACCTACGCTCACTAATTCTTTAACGATAACAGTTCCATCGCGGAATTCCCCTGTTTTCTTCCAGTGATTCCAACTTGTTGGATCGATATATACATTATGGAATTCAGGAAATGCAGGTTTTCCATCGTTCATATCTTTTGGAGTAACAGGTGCACCAACAAAAATCCATTCACGATAATCTTTGGGAGTCAGTAATACATTTTCTTTAGTAAAGGCACCAAAATTATGGTCTTTATGGTGTGCATGATGTGCATCGGAAGCAATTACTGTGCTTGCTAGCGCCATGGATAATAATACTGGAACAATACCACTTAATAACGTCTTTTTAAAAAATAACATAATAAGCCCTTAAAATGGTTAAAGAAACGTGAAGAAAAAGCAATAGCAACATACTGCCTTCCTTCTTTATAGTAGTCAGACATACTATCTTCGTCAAGAGGTAAGTCAAAGTAACCACACAAAGGTGAAGTAGTACCGCAAAACTGGATAGCTTGTTAAGCTCTGTTATGGGCTCTATAGAGGGCCATGATCATGAATAAGAAACGCTAGAAGTTCTTATAGATTAGGAATTTAAGAATAAATACAGACCTAGGGTAGAATTTTTCAAGGTGTCGAATCAGAAGGGTTTTAGAATTTTTGGTTTTTATACCTATTGCGAGCATGATTAAATTCTGGATTTTCAGTGGAATGACGGAGGGATTAAACAGAGCACAGAACGATTATGAATTGAGTAAGTAGTCTGCCTGAATATACACAAGCACTTGATATTAGGTATAAATGTACTGATTCTTAATGATCATAACGACCAGGAATGTTAAAATAGGCTTCTATTTCTGGTCGAAATGGTGATTAAAAATGCTAAGACGTAGCAGTGCGATTTATCAACTGAATTTGTTTGGAACAGATTTGCTGATGCAGTTGGATGTCAGTGATCCATTGCTAAAGCTTGCAGTAGCGATACCGTGGCAAGAATTTGACGAAGCATTCTCGATTCACTACACGAAATCGACAGTCGCGCCGAGTAAGGCAATCCGTTTGCTGGCTGGGTTATTGATTCTGAAGCAATTAGAGAATTTAAGTGACGAATCAGTAGTCTTGCAGTGGAATCGCAATCCTTACTACCCAGCATTTTGCGGCATGAAAGAGGTCCAGTAGAAGCTGCCGTGTCATAAGCACGGAGCTGTTGCATTTTCGCAAGCGCATAGGTGTGCCGGGCATGGAGCGGATTTTTAGGATGAGTGTTGGTTTGCATGGGGGATCGGCACTGGAAGACGTGGTTTATGTTGACACGACAGTGCAAGAGAAGAGCCAAGGGCAACCGCGCATTGAAGCGACTCAGAACCTTGCAGGTGTTTTGATGCGGGAGCTCAGGAGGCAATTGCCGCAATACTGCTTGTTTGAATGCTATCAAAGGGATTTTCTGCTGTATGAGGGAGTATTACGGCAACAGCAGAACGATAAAAAACAAGATCTACTCATTGCACGAGCCGCAGGTGTACTGTGTCGCTCAGGGAAAAGACCACAAAAATATGAGTACGCTAGCCAAGCATCGATAGCCAGTACAGCAAAAGGTAACCTGATTGTCGGGATTATCAGTCACGAACAGAACTTGCATGGCAGTCATACTCTGCCGGAAATATTGGGACATGTTGAAGTCTCGCACGGAAAAGCTGCCAAGCAAGCCGTATGCGATCTTGGCTACCGTGAAGTCAATGGAACCCAGATCATTCTACCTGGCAAAGCACTCAAGAAGGATAACCGATACCAGAAAGACGTGAAGCGAAAACAGTGCAGGATTGCGGCGATTGAACCCATTATCGGCCACCTGAAGTCGGATTATCGAATGGCCAGAAATTACCTGAAAGGCGCCATCGGTGATTACATCAATCTACTGATGATTGCTGCCACCTGGAATCTAAAACAATGGCTATTGGCCATTTTTTGGTTCTTCTTCCCATGGCGAAAACTGCAGACTTCGCAAATTCTTTGATGGAAAAAGATCAAGTTGCTCGATTTTCTTTATTAACATACCGCCTATTGAAGCTGCTGATCCAAAATAACGGTTGATGCAGTTTCTCAGGGCCGACTGCCTAGTATATAGAAGGAGTCTAGCACTAAAGTAGGGGAATTTATTTACAGTAATCATTTTCCTTAAACCATTTTACGGCGTCGATCAGTGCTTCAATTGCAGGTCGGGATTGATAGCCTAATTCACGATTAGCCTTTTCGCTAGAGAAAAACATTAATTTCTTTGCCATGTGGATACTATCCAGTGTTGCACGCGGTTCTTTGTGTGTGAGAGTTGCTGCTTTCTCCATAAACCATGCCATTGGAAGCATTAAACTGATCGGTATATTAATGCGATTCCTTTTTGTCCCGTTTATCTTATCGATAGTTTCCAAGATTTGTAGTAACGTCATATTATCGCCGCCCAGTATGTAACGTTCTCCCGGTTTTCCGTACTGATAAGCTAATAAATGTCCATATGCAATATCATCTACATGAGCGATATTTAATCCGGTATTGACATAGGCAGGCATGCGACCCATTAGTGTATCAAGCACGATACGGCCGGTCGGTGTAGGACGTATGTCTCCGGGGCCGATGGGGGTTGATGGATTGACGATGACTAATGGCAGATGGTGATCGTTGATCAATTGTTTTACCATTTGCTCGGCTTGATATTTAGAGCGTTTGTAATATCCAGCGATAGTATTATAATTGGGCGGTGTTTCTTCATTGGCCGGCGATCCATCCTGGTTTAAGCCTAAGGTTGCTACACTGCTGGTATATATAATGCGTTTGACTCCCTCCTGCGCAGCGGCCATGATGAGTGCTTGCGTGCCGTTTACGTTGATTTCGTGCATAGTTTCTGGGTCAGGAACCCAAAGGCGGTAATCGGCTGCAACATGGAATAGATTATCACAACCACTAATTGCGCTTTTTAACGAGCAATGGTCACGAAGATCGCCTTCAGTAATCTCAACAGGAAAATTCTCAAGGTTTCGTCGGTCACTATCCGGTCTTACCAATACCCGAACATCATGGCCAGCTGTTAGCAAGCATCGCATAACAGCAGAACCGAGAAATCCTGTTGCACCGGTAACCAATGATTTCATGATGAAATAATACCTTGTAGTCTTTTATTAGAGTATTGAGAAAAAGATAAATAATTTGTTATGCCATTATGGGGCTATTGATCTTTTATTTGATCATTGAGATAGATTCCTTTATGTATATCAGCGTCAGGAAGGTTTCTGGATGTTAGCTTAAAAAGTAAATTTAATGCCCAGTCTTGGCTGGCCAATAGACTAGTTGTTACGATAGTGGCTTTAACACTGCGGCGACTAATTTTAACTTGTGTACTTTCAGAAAAATCTAGATGTTGATTAATTTTGTCGAGCGTCAAGATTGCCATGCCGATTGCCCACAAACAGAAACGACGAATTCCTTTTTCTTGTGAAGGAATCATGCTGGTATATACCAGTGCGTCTTGTAAATGACCTTTAGCAACTCCCAGCAACTCTGCTAATCCAGCCTGAAACCTTATGTCAGTGTTGCCGGGTTGTAGATCACTAAGATCAAATCCATTTTTGAGAAAAATATCTTGCGGTAGCCAACAGGCGCCACGTTTATGATCATCCCAGATATCTTTGAGGATATTTGTCATTTGTAATCCTTGCCCAAAGGATACGGAGAGTTTCATCAAAGTTGATTTGTGGTGATTAATTTCCTGCGAGTAATCACAAAATAATTCAGTCAGCATTTCGCCGACAACTCCTGCAACGTAATAACAATATTGATTCATTGAAGATAAATCTTTTAGTCCTTGCAGAGATTCTGTTTCCTGATAATCAGACATTCCTTGCCCCATAATACGAACACAGCGTTCCAGAGCATGACGCTGCGCGGAATTAAAGCTATGCGTGATACGAATAACTGCAGGCGTATTCTTTATTAAATCATGCTCGGCTGGAATGGTATGGTCAGAAAGTAATGGGTAGAGCATGTCTGCGAATTCTTCCGCGGATGTATTTCCACAGACAACTTCAGAGAATATCTGAGACAGCTGTCGGGTTTGTTCTGAAGTTAAAGCATTATCATCTTCAATCGTATCGGTGATTCGGCATAAAAGATAAGCATTGCCAATCACTCGGCGCAAAGCCTCGGGTAACTGAGGAATAGTTAATGCAAAAGTGCGAGATACACCTCGCAGGATATGGTTTTGATACTGCTCATCATCAATGCTAGGAAGGCTTGTCATTACAGATTTATCGTAAGGCAATGAGTCATATTACTACAATTGAGCGCATCTCTATATTTCTACCATTAAATTAAGGCAGAACTCGTTCGGTAGCGAATAATTGATCGATGGTTTCCCGTTGTCGGATGATATGAACAGTGCCTTTATCGATCATAACTTCAGCAGCGCGCGGTCGGGTGTTATAATTTGAACTCATACTCATGCCATAAGCACCGGCTGACATGATGGCTAATAAATTTCCAGTAGTCAGGCTCAGTTTACGATCATGCCCCAGAAAATCACCTGTTTCGCAAACGGGACCCACAATTTGATAATTTTGGGTTTCTCTGTCGTGTTTATTGACTGGGAGAATCTCATGATAGGCGTCATACAGTGCGGGGCGCATCAAGTCATTCATCGCGGCATCGACAATAGCGAAATTACGCACAGGGGTATGCTTGAGATATTCTATTCGCGTTAGTAGGATGCCTGCATTACCCACTAATGAACGTCCCGGTTCAATTAACAGTCGCTGTTTGATGTCATTTGTACTGGCGCATAGTGTTGAAACATAGTTTTTAATGGATGGTGGCGTTTCATGGGCATAACGAATGCCTAATCCTCCGCCAAAATCCAAGTGTTCAATTTCTAGCCCCCGGGATTTTAGGTTGTTGAGCAAATTAAGAATCTTCTCAATTGCTTGCATAAAGGGTTCAATTTCAGTGAGCTGAGAACCAATGTGACAATCTAAGCCGGTAAAGCGGACGTGAGGATACAGGCGAGCGGATTGATATATTCTTTCAGCTTCGCTAATAGGCATGCCAAATTTATTTTCCTTAAGGCCAGTAGAGATGTAAGGATGGGTTTTGGCATCCACATCAGGGTTTACCCGCAAGCTTACGGGAGCGATTTTACTCATATCTTTTGCAATCTGATTTAAGGCGATTAACTCAGCTTCAGATTCCACGTTAAAGCACAAAATATTGGCTTCTAGAGCCATGCGCATTTCTTCTGTATTTTTGCCAACACCAGAAAATACCGTTTTTTGTGGATTACCACCGGCCTTAATAACACGTAGTAGTTCACCACCCGATACGATGTCAAAACCGCTGCCCAGCCGTGCAAATAAATTGAGTATGGCAAGATTGGCATTAGCCTTTACAGCGTAACAGATTAAATGATCCCTATCTGCAAAAGCAGAATCAAATTCTTGATAGGCTCTGGTTAATGCAGACCGCGAGTAGACATAACAGGGAGTGCCGAATTCGGCAGCAATCTGTTCTAAAGGTACAGATTCTACGAAAAGCTCGTTATTGCGGTAGATAAATTCTGGAAAACCACTCATTTTTTATTTGTTTCGCTGGGTAATGTACGATTTGCTTCATCAGTTTTGGGAAGGGGAATATACAGTGGTCCTTTATGGCCGCAGGCACTGAGTAGATAGGCAAAAAGAAATGTGATTAAGAATAAACGCACGAGAAAATCCCCTGGACGATAATTTACGGGATACTAACATAACAGAATAATAAATTAATCAAACTTGTGATTAATTTTGACGGTGATCTTATAAGATTAACTGGAAGATAATTCAATGGTTAACCAACCAATCAATTCATTAATCAACTGATTACTTGCAGAACTAAAAGCAAAAGCTGCACCAGCAGCATCAGCGGTAGGTGTTCTTTCCTTAATACTAAAGTCTTTTTGAGTCAGTAAAAGGCGCGAGTTACGTTCAATCAAGCTGGCACGCAGGCCAATGACAATGTGACTCTCATTTGTCGCGTCAAACATCTGGGTAAATTCTTCCAATTCAATCTGTAAAACAAAGTCAGCTTTTGCTATGCCACTGTCTTTGATGACCTGCTCGCGTGTATTCTTGGCGATACGGCTACGTATTTGCTGGGTAAGAATGGCAGCGGGCATGGCTATCCAGCGGCTATGGGCATAAGTGTATGATTGAGAAGGATTGTGATAGAGGAGTCGATAATGGATTGCATTGTTATTGAGCCATGATGGAGCTGCGACATCGGCTATGAGTATATTTTTCCTTTGTTGCTGTAATTGTTGTAGCGTATTTTGGTGATGCCATGAATGTTGTGACCCAAAATCATAAACGGAAATGGAAGCCGGCGATTTATGCAATAGGGAACAACCTGAGAGCAGATAAACAATTAGAATTAATACAGGCGTTTTTGTCATTGAGTATTCTCTACAGGTGATACAAAGCCTTTTTCTCCAGGGCCTGGTAAGGATGGAGGGCGTCCGAATAATAGGCTTTGTGGGTTTTCTTCTAGTTGGTGTAATACTCGATCTAAATTACTCGAATTACGCGCGATGCTATTGCTCACATTGCGCAATTCAGGAATAGTCGCTGCCAGTTCTTGTGTGCTCTGAGACAAGCTATCAAAAATACCTTCTTTCCGATTAGCCTTGGCCACGGCGAGATTAATTTCACTTAATAGTTGATCGAGGCGCTTTACTAAAGTGGCGGACTCAGCCGTTAGTTCGGTAAAAGATTTTAATCCAGGTTGTAAATGACCGGCTATGCCGTCGAAATTTCGGGTAGCTTTTTCAATATTCTGTAGAATTTGTGAAACATGTGCCTGGTTATGATCATCCAGCAAATGGTGCATTTTTAATACCAATTGATTGACATTACTGAGTAGATCTTGGCCTGATCCCGTTACTTCATCGAGCAGTGATCGACGCATTGGGATTTGTGCATCAATGGGCAGTTGCTCATTTCCCACGCCACTATCGTTCAGTTGTATGTAAGCTAATCCAGTCACGCCTTGGTAGCCTAATTGTGCATAAATAGTATTGCTCAGTATAACGTTCTGGTCAATTGAGATACGGATCAGAATTTGTTGTAGATTATTCGGATCAAACTCAATACTTTCTACTTTGCCAATATTAACTCCTCGATAGTGGACAGCAGACTGAGGATTTAATCCGCTCACAGATTCTTTGGTGACTACGAGATATGAATTGCGCTGAATGTTGTTTCCACTGAACCACATTGCCACTAAAGCGACGGTGATGCTCAGGAAAATAACAAAAATGCCGGCTATGAGGGCATGGGCACGGTTTTCCATTTTTGCTCCAAGTTATTTTTTTGATCCAGTTTCGGCCGTATGCTCTTGAAAAAACTAGTGATAAATGGATGTTGAAAACGACCGATCTCATCTAAAGTGCCTGCTGCCACGACATGTTGATCAGCTAAAACGGCAATGCGATCGGATAAAGCAATCAATGTATCCAGATCATGCGTCACCATAACGATGGTTAGATCCATTTCGCTACGCAAAGCGAGAATCAGCTCCACAAAACTCTCGCTTAATTCAGGATCTAATCCAGCCGTGGGCTCATCAAGGAATAGCAATTCTGGATCTAAGGCTAATGCGCGTGCTAAGGCTACACGCTTAATCATGCCACCGGATAAAGCTGCAGGCATTTTATTGGCGTGTTCAGTCCCAATGGCTACCATATCCAACTTGATCATCACTAAATCTCGTATTATGTCTTCACTGAGTGCGTGTAACTCACGTAAGGGCAGGGCAACATTATCATAGACGGTCAATGCACTAAATAATGCGCCTTGTTGAAAAAGAACTCCCGACCGGCACCGTATATTTTTGCGCTGACGGCTAAAGCTGGGATCGGTGCGGGATCTGCCAAAAATTTTTACTGTGCCTTGCGAAGGTTTTTCCAGACCCAGCATCTGACGTAGTAAGGTCGTTTTTCCGCTACCGGAGCCGCCGATCAGTGTCAGTACTTCACCGTGATATACGCATAAATTGACATCTTGATGGACAACATGGTCGCCAAAGCGTGTGTGTAGTCCATCAATTTCAATTATGCATTCCGGTTTGATCATGAATCTAGGTCAATCCTACATCAGAAAATAATATTGCAAAAATGGCATCGATAATAATAACCATTGTGATAGCAGTCACGACGGAAGAAGTGGTACCTTCTCCCAGACTTTCTGTATTAGGCCGGATTCTTAGACCAAAATGGCAAGCAATCAGTGCGATCACCATGCCACATACTATTCCTTTTCCTAATCCTAACCATAAGTTGCCGGTAGGCACAGAATCCGGTAATGCAGTTAAAAAGTATTGATAACTCAAACCTAATTGTAATTCAGCGGCAACCATTCCGCCTAATAGCGCCATGGCACTGGTCCACATGACTAGTAGTGGCATGGCAATTCCGAGTCCCAATATTTTCGGCAAAATCAGGCGCTGAGTATGAGAAATACCCATAACTGTCAAGGCATCTAATTCCTGAGTGACTCGCATGACACCTAATTGAGCGGTCATAGATGATCCAGAACGACCGGCTACTAAGATGGCAGCTAGCATGGGGCCTAATTCTCGGATGATACTAATACCCAATATATTAATAATAAAAATATCAGCGCCAAATAATTGCAATTGCTTGGAAGATAAATAACTTAATACGATACCAATTAAGAATCCAACCAGGGCTGTAATACCCAGCGCTTGTGCGCCGGTGCGAAATAAATTGGCAGAGATTTCGCGCCACGGAATATAAACGGGATGCCGAATTAAGTAAATCACATCAATCAATAGCTGACCAATCAGGGTAATAAGGCCTATTGTATGCTGCCATAAAAGTAGCACTAATCGACCCAAAGTGGTGACAGGCCATAGTATGTCCTTATGCTTGACTTCTAGCTGGGGGGCGGGAAGATTTTCTAGCCGCTCGAACATCTTTTCATGTT
>JAMXAE010000090.1 GCA_024281695.1 Nitrosomonas sp.
CATCAGTCACATTGATTTAAAACGTAATTGTAACAACTGATCTATGAATTGGGATTGCAACCCCGTGCAAAGGTCTCATAATATCTATGGAGTTTCTAGAAATTTCTCAGGGATGACTAGCTAGATTCTTTCTAGAGTAATGTTACTCGAAAAGAAGCGATGGAGTTTTCTTGTTTAGGGAAGGAGGTTTCTCAGAAGCTATAGCAATACCATTTTATAAACATGGGAATATTACTATAAAAATCATGATTTTTCCTTGTTTGAGCAACAGTGACATGCTAGAATTTCCATTCGATTAATTAGCCTATAGAGGATATCTATAGCTAAAAAATCTAAGTTGCGGATAAAAAGGAAATTTGGCCAAGGAAATGTGATTATCGTCAAACGTGGTGTGGTTCTTACAAAACCGGATTCTGGCGTATGACTTTCGTAAGCTGGCTGAACAGAATAAACGTTCTGGGTTTGTAGCATTCTTAGTCGTACCTAAAATCTGTAAAATTAGTAATCATGTGGGGGGAAATATGAGAAGTAAATCAGTAGCAACCCTGGCGGGGGTCTCCGCTCTTGCTTTGTATTCAAGCATGGCGGTAGGGTCTAAATATAATTTGCCCGAACCGCAAAGTATTATTGCGAAAGAAACATATGATATGCATATTTGGATTATGTGGATATGTTTGGCTATTTTTATTGTTGTGTTTGGTGTTATGTTTTATTCAATACTCAAGCATCGAAAATCTTTGGGATACAAGGCAGCAAATTTTCATCACAGTACTACAGTAGAAGTTATCTGGACTGTAATACCCTGTATTATTCTTGTGGTTATGGCATTGCCTGCGACTAAGACAGTTATCGCTATGAAGGATACCTCAAGTCCGGATATGACCATTAAAGCAACTGGCTATCAATGGATGTGGGGCTATGATTATCTTCAGGGCGAAGGCGAAGGAATTAGCTTCTATAGTAAATTATCGACACCGAGGGCTCAAGTTGAAAATAAGGCGCCTAAGGGTGAGAACTATCTGCTAGAAGTTGATAATCGTGTCGTCGTGCCGGTCGGCAAAAAGGTTCGTGTCATTTTAACAGCAAATGATGTGCTTCATGCCTGGTGGGTACCAGCATTAGGTATTAAACAAGATGCTATTCCAGGTTTTATTCGTGATACATGGTTTACGGCAGATGCACCAGGAATTTATCGTGGGCAGTGTGCTGAATTGTGTGGTAAGGATCATGGGTATATGCCAATTGTGGTGGAAGTGATGGAAGCGGGTGAATATACTAAATGGGTGGCTGCTCAACAGAGTGCATCTGCAGTTAAAACATCAATGCATATAGAAAATAAGTAAAAGGAGATAACTATGGCAGCAGTACATGGTGACGCACACGGTCACGGACATGATGACCATCATCCCAGTGGCATAATGCGCTGGATTACAACGACTAATCATAAAGATATTGGTACGATGTACTTATGGTTTAGTTTTGCAATGTTTCTGGTGGGTGGAACATTGGCAATGGGAATTCGGGCTGAGTTATATCAGCCGGGTATACAGATTCTAGAACCAGAGTTATTCAATCAATTTACGACGTTGCATGGTTTAATCATGGTTTTTGGTGCGATTATGCCGGCATTTGTGGGGTTCGCTAACTGGCAAGTGCCAATGATGATTGGAGCGCCAGATATGGCATTTGCCCGGATGAATAACTGGAGTTTTTGGTTACTTCCGGTAGCTGCAACACTATTGGTTGGCTCATTCTTTGTGCCGGGTGGTGCAGCAGCAGGTGGGTGGACATTTTATCCCCCGCTATCTACACAAGGCGGTTTAGGTGTTGATCTGATGATTTTTTCAGTGCATATTTTAGGTGCTTCCTCAATTATGGGTTCAATTAATATCATTACGACCATATTGAATATGCGTGCGCCTGGTATGACAATGATGAAAATGCCAATGTTTGTATGGACATGGTTAATTACTGCTTATCTGTTGGTTTTGGTAATGCCAGTTCTGGCAGGTGTGGTGACAATGTTGCTTACGGATCGCCATTTCGGAACAAGTTTCTTTAATGCTGCCGGTGGTGGAGATCCCGTGATGTTCCAGCATATTTTCTGGTTCTTTGGTCATCCAGAAGTTTACATCATGATTTTGCCTTCTTTTGGTATAGTGTCCGAAGTGATTCCAACATTCTCACGTAAGCCATTGTTTGGCTATTCATCAATGGTGTATGCAACGGCATCTATCGCAATATTGTCATGTGTTGTGTGGGCGCATCATATGTTCACAGCTGGTATGCCGACGGTGGGTCAGCTGTTCTTCATGTATGCAACGATGCTGATTGCTGTACCTACAGGAGTTAAAGTATTTAACTGGACGGCCACTATGTGGCGCGGCTCTATGTCATTCGAGACACCAATGCTGTTCTCAATTGGGTTTATCTTCCTGTTTGTGATTGGTGGATTTAGCGGTGTGATCTGTGCGATTGTGCCAATTGATATACAAGTTCAAGACACTTACTATGTGATCGCGCACTTTCATTATGTTTTAGTATCTGGTTCATTGTTTGCTTTATTTGCTGGCGCATACTATTGGATACCAAAGTGGACCGGTCATATGTACAATGAAAGCTTAGGAAAAGCGCATTTCTGGTTGTCTATGTTCTTCTTTAATATGACATTCTTTGTGCAGCATTTCTTGGGATTGGCCGGTATGCCACGCAGAATCCCAGATTATAATTTGCAATTTGCAGATTTCAATATGATTTCTAGTTTAGGTGCATTTGGGTTTGGGTTGACGCAACTTCTTTTCCTCTACATTATGATTAATTGTATTCGTAGCGGAGAAAAAGCGCCACAAATGCCATGGGATGGTGCAACAACTTTGGAATGGACGCATTTGCCAACACCTGCGCCATATCATAGCTTTGAAAAACCACCTATTGTTAAATAAAACAAAAACAAGTAAGAGAAACAGTATGTCACAAGAAACAGAATTAAAGCGTAAGAAATTAAGAACAGCGATGTTTCTGTTAATTACGGTTGTAGCGCTTTATTTGGTGATCATCATAAAACAATGGTAGATAGTAAATTAAAAGACAACATGGTAATAATGAAAAAATTGTTTATTTTTTCATTAGTTATGTTTGTTTTTGGTTATGCTCTCGTACCATTTTATGAAAAGTTCTGCGAAGTAACTGGCATTAATAATTTGCTACAGCCGGATGTACTGGCTAAAGAAAATTGGGTGGATAATGAACGCTGGATAACTGTGGAGTTTGATGCCAACACAAGAGGTTTACCTTGGCAGTTTAAACCCTTACAAACTAGCGCTCGTATTCATCCAGGTGAATCAGTCAATGTGATGTACCAAATTTCAAATGATTCTGATCGTGAAATTAACGGGCAAGCAATACCAAGTTATAGTCCACGGTCTTTAGATAAATATTTGAAAAAATTTGAGTGTTTTTGTTTTTCGAAACAAGTGCTTAAGCCAAAAGAAATTAGGCAAATGCCTGTGCAATTCATGATTGAACCCAATCTACCCAAAGATATAGATACTGTAACAATTTCATATACTTTTTTTGAGTTGCCGGATGGTGCAAGTACCATCGCAAAATAAGGACATAAAGGTTTTGGATAAAATTACTGAAGAAAAAGCAAGTGTAAGTGTTTGGCAAATTGCTAAAGCAGTGATGTCTGCCTTCATGGGAATTCGTAAAAAAAGTGACCTTGAGAATGATGCAGCTACCTTAAAACCAGTTCATGTAATTATTGGAGGGTTGGTCGGAGCTTTACTTTTTGTAATTGGTGTATTGATACTGGTTAAATTGGTTATTAGTTAGAAATTGAATAAATCATAAGTAGGAGGAGATAAGAATGAGTCAAGAATCCGGGCACTATTATGTTCCATCCCCATCGGCATATCCAATCATAGGATCGACCGCATTGTTATTTATGGGATCAGGCGCAGCCCTGACTATGAATAAAATTGAATTGGGTTACGGTTTGCTGGCAATAGGTTTTGCCATCCTGATTTATATGCTGTTTGGATGGTTTGGAACTGTTGCAAGAGAAAGTGAAAGCGGTAAATTTAATAATCAAGTAGATAAATCTTTTCGATGGGGTATGAGTTGGTTTATTCTGACCGAAGTAATGTTTTTCTGTGCATTCTTTGGTGCACTATTCTATATGAGGAATCTGTCGATACCTTGGCTAGCTGAAGAAAGTACCGTACTAGGAAATCAATTCTGGTCTTCATACGATGGTACATGGCCGACCTCTGGCCCCGGGGTGCATGAAAAATTTACTCCGATGGGAGCTTGGGGATTACCAGCATTCAATACTATGCTACTTTTATTGTCAGGTGTAACCTGTACTTTGGCACACCATGCATTAAAAGAAAATAGACGTGATGGTTTAAAGAAATGGTTGCTGGCTACAATATTTTTAGGGGCTCTATTTATAGGATGTCAAGCTTATGAATATATGCATGCTTATAGCGACCTTAATCTTAAATTGACAACAGGTGCGTATGGCTCGACATTCTTCATGTTGACAGGTTTTCATGGATTCCATGTAACTGTAGGTGCAATTATGCTGACCGTTATTTATTTTCGTAGCGTTGCTGGGCATTTTTCACCTGAGCACCATTTTGGATTCGAAGGTGTCGCTTGGTATTGGCACTTTGTAGACGTAGTGTGGTTAGGTTTGTTTATTTTTGTATATTTGATGTAATTATAAAAATAAATCGAATTGAATATAGATTCCGACTTTTGCATCGAAGCAGGTTATTGGAGTAATGTAAAAGTTCGGAATCATACTTCCGCATTAATAAAAGAAATTATAGAAAGTCTACTATTTTATTCCTCCAAATTGGCTATCAAATTAGGGATCTCTCCTAAAAATAAGCAGTCTCTTAGCTATTATACTGACAGAATATGATTGTATTGGGATATCGCTTTGAGCCAAAGGTGTGGGCAATCATTGTCACTTCCATTTTAGTACTGGTTTTCTTTCAACTTGGAAAATGGCAATTGTCAAGAGCAGATGAAAAAAATCTACGGTATGAACAGTTAGAGCAGTATGCGAAGCAACCTACTATTAAACTGTCAGGGACTTTTGCAAAGTTAGAAGACTATCAGTTTCGCGATGTTGAAGTAATTGGTAAGTATGTTCCTGAACGTACAATATATCTGGATAATAAAACTTACAAAGGGCATGCAGGTTATCATATCATTACACCACTAAAAATTGAAAATAGCGAGTTGCATGTGGTAGTCAATAGAGGATGGATTGCAACTGGGAATAATAGATCAATATTGCCGCCAGTAGCTGTGGTCGATGAGAACGTAAAGATTACCGGTTTGGTAGTATCGCCAGAATTAAAAACCCTACAACTCGGAGACGATGAAGTACCGGGCAAAGTTTGGGGAAATTTTGAATTACAGCGGTATCAGAAATTAACCGGATTAGAAATGCTACCCATGATGGTGCTGCAAAAAGATGACGTGAAGGATGGTCTTATACGAGATTGGAATAGGCCTGATTCAGGCGCAGCTAAAAATTTAGGCTATGCTGTTCAGTGGTTTCTATTAGCAATTACTGCAATAATTATTTTCTTAGCGTTGAATGTCAAACGAAAAAATTAAAAAAGCGAATAGGCGCAAGTTTTTATTACTGCTAGCATTGATGTGTGCTCCAGTTATTATTTCTTATACCTTGTATTTCCTTGAATATAGGCCGGAAAGTACTCATTATGGAGATTTGTTACCGATAGTAAAAGTTACAGGAAAAGGTACAAATCAGAGTGATAATACGATTCTCCGGATGAAGGATCTGCATGGAAAATGGGTATTGCTAACAGTAGATTCCGGCCACTGCGATGAAGCTTGTCAAAAAAAGCTATATTTCATACGCCAAGTAAGATTGGTACAAGGCAAGGAAAAGCATCGGATTGAGCGATTATGGCTTATCAACGATAACGTTACTCCAGATGTTGAACTAGCTAAGCAGCATGAAGGTGCATTCTTTGTAAACGCAAAAGACAGTGAGATACTTAGTTTCATTGAAACCAAAGAATTGCAAACAAGACATATTTATTTAATTGATCCTATCGGTAATTTAATGATGCGCTTTCCAGAAAATGTGGATGGCACAAAAATGGGTAAGGATATAAAAAGATTGCTGCATGTTTCACAATTAGAACATTAAAGAAATAAACTGATTTCATGAAAAAGAACGAAATCTAAATGTATCAACTGAATATAATATTCGCGTATGAATAAAGGAGATCAATGACATGGCAACTAGTATGGCTTGGCATGAAACAGCGTCGCGTATAAACCAATTTTATCGATTGACAAAACCGCGTGTTGTATCGCTAATTGTTTTTACAGCAGTAATTGGAATGTTTTTGGCAGTTCCAGGTGCCGTTCCTTTGGATATATTGATATTGGGAACTATAGGCATTGCACTCGTAGCTGGAGCGGCGGCGGCATTAAATTGCTTAGTGGAGCAAAAGATGGATGCAGTTATGGCGCGCACTAAAGGCAGGCCACTTCCGCAAGGTAAAGTGAGTGTGCCAGAGACCACATTTTTTCTGGTGATTGTAGGTGGATTAGGATTATTCATATTATATGAATGGATCAACGAGCTCACAATGTGGCTGACGTTAGGGACTTTTGTGGGCTATGCCATTATTTATACTGTGATCCTGAAGCCGCTAACACCACAGAATATTGTCATTGGTGGTGCATCGGGTGCTATGCCACCAGTTTTAGGATGGACAGCAGTTACAGGGGAAATAACAGCTGACGCATTATTATTATTTCTGATTATCTTTGCATGGACACCGCCTCATTTTTGGGCTCTTGCATTGTACAGAAAGAATGAATATGCTTCTATTGGAATGCCGATGCTTCCAGTGACTCATGGCGATCAATTTACGCGTTTACATGTTCTGCTATATACGATAATTTTGTGCGTTGTGACGATCTTGCCTTATGTAACACATATGAGTGGTCTCATCTATTTGGTAAGTTCGATAGCACTAAATAGCATTTTTATGTACTATGCGATAGAAATTTATCGTAATTATAGCGATCAATTAGCACGTGAAGCATTCCGCTATTCAATACTTTACTTAGCCTTGCTGTTTGTAGCCCTGTTGGTTGATCATTACTTCTTTTTCTAGATTCACTAAATAAAAATTTTAGCGCTTGTAATATTTCGGGATCAGACTCTGGTTTTTACGGAAGAACTATAATTGCAATGTTTTAAACGAAATATTACGAGCGCTGGAATTCAATAAGAAAGTAAGAATGAACGATCAAGGAAATAATTTTCCCGGATTCAGAATGTTGTTAGGATCAAATAGCTGTTTGATGTGCTTCATTAAATTTAACGTTGCATTATCAATTTCTTTTGTCACAAAAGCGCGCTTTTCGCTACCAATCCCATGTTCTCCAGATAATGTGCCTCTGAGCCTGATAACCAGATCAAAAATCTGATCTAGACATTTCTCTGCTCGCTCCACTTGCTCTAAATCGTCGGGATTAATCAATAAATTCACATGAATATTGCCATTTCCGGCGTGCCCAAAATTCACATTGGATAGCTGATATTGACTACTTAAGCGGGCCAAACCATTCAGAAATTCAGGTAAGGTACTAACGGGCACTACAACGTCTTCGTTAATCTTCTTTGGAGCGATTTCGCGTAACAAAGGGGATAGCATTTTGCGAGCTCTCCAAAGTGCCGCAGTATTATCGACTTGAGTAGCATGAATCAATCCAGAAGTTTGGCACGCTCCAAGAATGGCGGATAATTCTGGAGAAATGTCGTTACTAGAACCGTCGACTTCAATCATAAGCATAGCATTGGTATCGATCGGCAGCATGTCAGGATAGCGTCCACGGATCAGATCTAACGCCCCTGAATCAAGAAATTCAAGAGCACTTGGTAACTGTGGTAATGTCATGATTTTGACAATAGCTGTCGTGCAGCTAGTTAAGTCTTGAAAATGAGCAGTAATGCCAGCAACTGCACTGGGCAGTGCAGTGAGTTTCAGTGTCGCTTCGGTGATGACTGCCAAAGTGCCTTCTGAACCGATCAGAAGCCGAGTGAGATCATATCCCACAACGCCTTTAGTGGTGTAACAACCGGTTGTAATCAATTCTCCTTTGCCAGTCACGGCTTTCAAGCCCAGAACATGATCTCGCGTTGTGCCATATTTGACAGCATGTGGCCCACCCGCACTGGTTGCAATGTTGCCTCCAATGCTCGAGAACAAAGCACTGGAAGGATCAGGTGGCCAGAAGAAACCAAACGGTTTAGCAGCATCTTGTATCGACTGATTCAATACACCGGGTTCAGTAACGATGGCCCGATTTGCAGGGTCGACTGCGATGATATTGAGCATTCGCTCCATGGATAGAGCAATACCGCCGAATTCCGGCAAGCTGCCGCCGGCTGTGCCAGTACCGCGACCGCGGGGAATCAGCGGGACTTGGTATTGATTGCACAGCGAAACGATGAGTTGTACTTCTGCGGTTGTTAATGGGAATAGAACAGCTTCGGGTGGGAATATCTTGCGACTGTTATCATATGCATACGCATAACAATCAGCGACATCGGTATAAAAACGATCGGGCGGAAATGCGCTCTGCAAATCAGCAAGCAGATTAGCGTGTAGCATAGATGGACGCTTATTGGAAGAAATTAATTCAGGTATTCAAAGACCTTGACTACTTTCTTTACACCCGAAGTAGAACTGGCAATTTGTCCAGCGCTATCGCCTTCTTGGCGCGTAACCACTCCGAGTAAATAAACGACTTCATTTTCGGTTACGATTTTGACGTGATTGATCTGAAATTTGCGTTCTGTGAGAAAGCGTGTTTTAACTTTGGATGTGAGCAGTGCATCGTTGCTACGAGAAGCCAGCGAAGTATTACCAGCAATAGTAATTTCATTGAAAATCTTGCGCACGTTATCCACGCCCATCATCAATTTCTCGATGTCCGCTTTAATGGTTTCAGTAGGAGCTTCTCCAGATAGTAGAACCATGCGGTTGTAACTCGTCACATTGATGTGTACATTATCACCGAATTGCTGGTGGATGCGCCGCGAACCCTTCAGTTCAATTCCTTCATCCTCAATAAACATTCCACTGGTTCTGCGATCTTCTGAGATATACGTTCCTGTGCCTGCTGCTGTGCCAATGGCAAACATAGGCACACAGCCAACCAAAAAAGGAAAAAATAAAATAAATAAAAGCCAAGGTTGATTGAAATATTTCATTTAACATACTCCGCAGAATTCAAAATTTTATGCCCGATAATACAGTAAAATAGCCAGAGAACGAATAATCAATTGCTTAAAGTGCAGCAAAATAAGAATCAAAAGTTTGAATTTTAAATTAATCTTTCTTGAGTAAACTGAGAGTTTAGTAAAAAATCGTAAGATCTGAAATAATAATCAGGTTCGTTGATGATAAAACCACTCGATGTAACTAAGATTAATCCTCATAAAATTTTATCCAATCGTCTATGAGCCTTGAGGAATATCAACAATCACTCACTGAGCAAATAAAGAATGCGGGTAATAGTGAGCCCTCAATGACTGTGCTAGGTGTGGCAGTGGGGGAAGATCGCTATTTGATACCGATGAACGAAGTCGCTGAAGTGATTCAAATACCCAAATTAGCGCGAGTGCCTCTCACGCAGCCCTGGTTTCTTGGGCTGGCAAATGTGCGGGGTAATCTCTACGGAATTACTGATCTGGGCGTTTATCTGGGTGGGCAACCAATGCCGTTCACCTTGAAATCGCGGATATTGTTGGTTTCCCCTAGCAATAAAGCCTATGGTGGATTCATCGTACACAGCATGCTGGGCATCAGAAGCTTGTCTGAATTTACACCCGTTCATGCGAGCAGAAAAAAGCAGCCTAAGGGTGTAGTCAAACAATATAAAGACACGGAAGATCGATTATGGCGCGAACTGAATCTATTTGAATTGATCAGTGATGACAAGTTTCTACAGATTGCTCGTGAATGAGATGTTTATATTGAACTGAAATTTATTTGATTAACCATTGAGAGAACCCCTTGAGTACCCAAACTGTTGCGAAAGACAAAGCTAAAATACTGGCCGAGGCGCTGCCTTATATTCAGCGCTTCCATGGCAAAACGATAGTCATTAAATATGGCGGTAATGCCATGGTTGAAGAACACCTTAAGCAAGGTTTTGCGCGCGATGTCGTGCTCTTGAAATTGGTCGGCATGAATCCGGTAGTCGTGCACGGAGGCGGTCCGCAGATCGATGACATGCTAAAGCGCGTGGGTAAACAAGGTGAGTTCATTCAGGGTATGCGCGTGACCGATGCGGAGACGATGGATGTGGTTGAGATGGTGCTGGGCGGATTGGTTAATAAAGACATCGTTAGCCTGATCAATCGTCATGGCGGAAAAGCCGTCGGCCTAACCGGTAAAGACGGTGCTTTTATCCGCGCCAAGAAATTACTCATGGAAGACCGCCAAGCAGCGGGAAAATGGATCAATATTGGTCAAGTGGGTGAAATCGAATCGATTGATCCCGCTTTGATTGCTTTGCTCGATACGCAGGACTTTATTCCAGTCATCGCGCCGATTGGCGTTGGTGTCGATGGCGAATCCTATAATATCAATGCAGATCTGGTGGCTGGCAAACTGGCTGAAATTTTGAAGGCGGAGAAATTGATTTTATTATCCAACATTCCTGGCGTATTGGATAAAGAAGGCAAATTATTAACCGGTTTGACTGCGCAAAGAGTCGATGAATTATTTGCTGACGGCACCATTTCCGGTGGCATGCTGCCTAAGATTGGATCTGCCTTGGATGCCGTCAAAAAGGGTGTCAAATCCTGTCACATTATTGATGGACGGGTGGAACATGCACTGCTGCTGGAGATCTTGACCGACCAAGGCGTCGGCACTTTGATTAAGGAAAATTAATGAAACAATGGGCCAAGCGCTTGACTTACCGGCGTTTACTCAAAGCCGTCAGAATACCGCGCAAAATCTGAACTTCTTCTTTTTCAAGCCGTGCGCGAGCAAACAGGCGGCGGATTCGTTGCATCAACAGCTTGGGTTTTTGCGGATCAAGAAAATCGCTGGCAATCATCGCCTGCTCAAGATGCGCATAAAATAATTCCAGATCATTAAAGCTAGCCGGTGATGTCACTGCAACTGAAGGCTCCTCATTTTCCATCAGCGCCATGCGCAACTCGTAAGCCACGACCTGAACGGCGCTGGCTAAGTTCAATGAAGTGAAATCCGGGTTGGTGGGAATATGAATGATGATCTGGCATTTATTTACCTCAGCCGTAGTCAATCCGGAAGTTTCTGCCCCAAACAGCAACGCCACAGGTTGCTGTCGTGCATAGCGCAATAACTCACGTGCACCCTGCCGTGCATCGAAAACATCGTGCGAAAGCACGCGGGTACGTGCCGTGATTGCAGCAACCAGAACGGTATTTTCCAGCGCTTCATCCAGTTCGGTGTGAACCTTAATTTTTTCCAGAATATCGCGCGCGCTAACCGCACGCGCATCCGCTTCTCGATCCGGAAAAAGTCTGGGATTAATCAAATACAATGAGCTCAGTCCCATCGCCTTCATCGCCCGCGCCGTTGCTCCAATATTACCAGGATGGCTGGTGTGGCTGAGAACGATGCGAATATTATCAAGCGGGCAAGGAGCATTCATAGTGAAATAGGGTTGTTGCCAAAAAAGGAAGAATTGTTGATTTAATCAATCAATACGAGAAACGGAGATTGCCATGACTAGGATTCCATCGGGTGCAAATACTGATACCGGATTCTAACAGAGGTATGAACTGAAAGCAGTGTCTGGTATCAGCCGCAACAAGGAGAGTTTTTACTGAAACAATGCGGCGATAATAAAAAACTTGTCGTTTCGCAGCGGCTAAGTAACAATCCGAATGAGCGGTTTCTTAAGCAGTGCTGTGGGCAAAGTAGGCAAGTATGCAGCGTTGCAAGTGCGGTGTTTTTTATGATACTGGCACAATCATTAATTTTGTTCGGGAGTAATGGAAATGGGAATACGCGCGGCAACAAAATCTTTACGGTCAATCTATCAACTTAAAATTACCCTAAAAGGTTTTCGTCCGCTAATCTGGCGCAGATTTCTAGTAGCGAGCACAGTCAGCCTGGAAGATGTGCATGATATTTCCCAAATTGTGATGGGATGGACCGATTCCCATATGCACGAGTTCTCTATGGGAAACGATCGTTATGGCGTGCCGGATGCGGATTTTCCTTCGGATATTCTGGATGAAGCCAAATACCGGCTTGATCAGGTAT
>JAMXAE010000091.1 GCA_024281695.1 Nitrosomonas sp.
CACACCGTTATCCATCCATCCTACTCCTCAAGATACTACCGATACGTCGCCTTTCTTTGTCATCGAAGCCGATGAGTATGACACAGCTTTCTTTGATAAACGTTCTAAATTTGTGCATTATCATCCCAGGACCTTGATTTTAAATAATCTTGAATTTGATCATGCTGATATCTTTCCGGATCTCTCAGCCATTGAGCGCCAATTCCATCATCTTGTGCGAATTATCCCTGGGAATGGTCTAATCGTATCTAATGGAAAAGATAAAAACCTAAAGCGTGTCTTAACGCAAGGTTGCTGGACGCCTATTGAAGAATTTGGGGTTAATACGGGCTGGCACTCAAAAACAAAAACAAATAATGACCTACAAATATATCTTAATGAAATTCATCAAGGCTGCCTGCGTTGGGATTTACTCGGCAAACATAATCGCATGAATGCATTAGCCGCATTAATGGCTGCTCGACACGCTGGAGTTCCTGTTAAGGTAGGAATTGAGGCATTAATGCAGTTTAAGAATGTCAAACGGCGTATGGAAAAACTTGGCAGTATCAATGGTATTACCATCTATGATGATTTTGCGCACCATCCTACCGCCATCAAAACCACCATCAATGGTCTGCGAACACATATAGGAAAAGAAAGAATCATTGCCGTACTAGAGCCACGCTCAAACACTATGAAAATGGGCATATGGAAAAATAGCCTTGCCGATAGCTTGCTAGAAGCCGATCAAGTTTTTTGCTTTACTCGCGATATTCAATGGGTAAAAACTGCCCTGGATAACATAAGCGAGAAAGCCGGTTGCTATGATGATCTGGGTCAATTAATAAAAGATATTACCTTGAATATAAAATCGGGTGATCATATTTTAGTCATGAGCAACGGTAGCTTTGGCGGCATTCATGAGAAAATACTATCTGCACTACAAAACCACTGATTTAATATGTTATTTGCAAATTCCCTATTAAATAGAAGTTGCTAGTCGCCTGCAAACTCACATAGGGAAAATACTTTACATCCCAGATTCTCCAAGCGAATCCTACCTCCTACATCGGGCAAATCAATCACAAAGCAACACTCTACGACCTCTCCTCCCATATCTTGTATAAGTTTCACCGCAGCTTCTGCAGTTCCACCCGTTGCGATCAGGTCATCAATCAGAAGCACACGATCACCCGGTTGAATAGCATCGATATGAATCTCAATACGGTCGCTACCATACTCCAACTGATAATCCCGGCCTATTGTTTCAGCCGGCAATTTATTCGCCTTACGGATAGGTACAAAGCCTTTACATAACTGATAGGCTACCGGTGCACCAATGATAAAACCACGCGATTCAATACCCACAACTTTATCCATTTCAATATCAATATATCGTTCCGAAATTTCTTGAATGGTTGTACGTAACCCAATGGGATCCTTCAATAGTGTCGTAATATCACGAAACATAATGCCATGGTGTGGATAATGCGGAATAGTACGAATATGTGATTTAACAGACATAATCCTGGGCTTATCAATAATGAAAATAAAATATCAAAAATAAAAAGGCCTCAACCCAACGGTTGAGGCCTTTAAATCCAACTTCAATAGTTACACTAAATAGATCTTAGTGATCCATTGCAGCTTTTGCATCAAAGCTCTTTGGTGCTTTAACTTGGGTCATGAGATCATCATCCCATTTACCTTCAACATTCATATGCAGCGCAGCACCCAGTAACACAGCTTCAATCAGGTTATGACTGAGGTATACATACAGTCCTGGTTGTTTGAATTCATACGCTGCAGCAACTGCTGCACCGCCTGGAACCCACCAGGTTTCTTGACTGGTTAGAGGCACATCGGTGAATGAGCCACCTACCCAATACAGGTCAGCATGGCCGCCGATCAAGTGTGGGCGGGAATCACGATTGGCTTGTGAATGAATGAACAGTACTTTTTCGCCTACTTTTGCTTTCAGCGCATTGTCGCCTGTAATTGCACCAACAGCACCATTAAACACTACGTGTGTTGGAACAAGTCCTTTGGCAACTTCCAGCATATCTGCCATACCTTCAGCTGGTGAGCCATAGGATTTGAATTTGCCGCTGGCATCTTTAGGCAGATAGAAATCTTGTTCGCCGATATAGAAAGCTTTATCGTATTTATATGGTTTGCCTTTTGAATCTTTCAAACCATCTTTTGGCAATACCATAATCGCGCCATTCATACCGGAAATAACATGAAATGGAATCATAGTTCCACCTGGTGCGCAATGGTAAACAAATACGCCCGGTTTAATTGCTTTCCAGCGTAAAACAACTTCTTCACCAGGTTGTACCAGCGTTAAACCGGCGCCACCCAATGCACCTGTTGCTGCGTGGAAATCCACGTTATGTGCCAGCGTACTGGTTTTTGGGTTAGATAATGTTAATTCAACATAGTCGCCTTCATTTACTACGATGAGCGGACCAGGAATACTACCATTGAAAGTTAAACCCCATACTTTTGCACCAGGAGCAACTTCCACCAGTTTTTCTTGAGTTTCCATGCGTACTTCAACAATCTTAGGCCCTTTGCTTACCTGATCATGTACAGGTACATTTGGTGGAGCCACCAATTCTTGTTTTACACGCGGTAATTTAGAAATGTCTGTAGCGGCCACAACTGCTTGAGTTGCGCCAAAACAAAGCAATCCTAATCCTACAACTGCCTGAACAGCTTTAATCATATCTCCCTCCATAAATGATGAACTTTGCGCTTCTTTTTATGCGCCATTCTATATCTGCTGTGTAATCAGCAAGATTACATCAACATCTACCCTCTTTCAAAAGAGCCAAAGGGCGGAACCGGGACTATACACTTTCTGAGCAAAACTGTCCATTTTTAGCATCTTCTAATGAAGAAATCTTAGCTTCTACGAAGCTAAGATTTTTAACAAAAATAGGCCTGCTCGTTTTATCAAATCCACTTAGTAATTTTGAATAGCAAAGCAGCAAAAAATAGCAACCGTTTAGCCTTGTATCAATCTAATTTCAGCAGCAGCAAGATTGTCTAGCGTACCTCTCAGCACGACAACATCACCAACCTCTAAACGTGTATCTCTGGCTGGTAATAACCCTCGAATATTACGTCTTCTTACAGCCGTCACTTCCACAGAAAGACTGGCTAAATCGACATCTTCCAATGTCTGATTGATAGCCGCCGCACCGGGAATCATTGTAATAGTCAGTAAACGTGGAAATAATTTCTCACCACTATCCTCCGTTTCATCGGTAACGCCATAGTAGAATCCACGAAATAAACTATAACGCTGTTCGCGAGTTTCTCTTATGCGTCGTATAATACGTCCTGCAGATATATCAACAAACATCAGCGCATGGGATGCTAACATCAAACTGCCTTCCATGATCTCCGCCACCACTTCTGTCGCTCCAGCTTCTTTCAGTAAATCAATATCGGAATCATCACGCGTCCTAACAACAACCGATAATTCTGGGCGCAATTCTTGAACATGCGTTAGAATTTTTAATGCGGAAACGGTATCAGCATAACTAACCACCAATACCTTAGCACGCATCAAACCCGCAGCGATTAATACTTCTCGTCGCGCGGCATCGC
Organism: Nitrosomonas sp.; assembly: GCA_024281695.1. GTDB lineage: Bacteria > Pseudomonadota > Gammaproteobacteria > Burkholderiales > Nitrosomonadaceae > Nitrosomonas. Next base: position 3,604 of record JAMXAE010000091.1, read on the forward strand.
CATAAACAACGGATTCTCCCGCACTGGTTGCCTCACGTATACGCTGCGGATCAAGATCTAAAGCTATAAATGGAACAGATTCTTGTTCCAATATACGAGACATATTTTGACCACTGCGTCCATAACCACAAATAATGACATGGTTCTGTGTCGCTATAGTCTGAGTGGCAATAGATGTTATCTGCATTGCGCGGAACATCCACTCGGAACCAAAAAAATGTTGAACCATTGGCTCAGTATATTCAATAATAAAAGGCGCAATAAACATAGATAGGACCATTGCAGCGAGTACTGGCTGAAGCACTGAATTTTCCACCAACCCAATTGCTCCCGCTTGCGCTAGCAAGACAAACCCGAATTCTCCAGCTTGTGCCAAGTTCATTCCCGTCTTAACTGCTACCCTAGAATCTGTTCCCAATAAACAAGATAATCCCGCAACAATTACTATTTTCAATACAATAAGCGCTACCAGAATCAAAAATACCCATAGAAATTTTTCAGTGACTACTTGCATGTCCAGTAACATACCAATAGTTATAAAAAACAAGCCCAGCAAAATATCGCGAAAAGGTTTGATATCATCTTCAACCTGATAGCGATATTCCGTTTCAGAAATGAGCATACCGGCAAGAAATGCGCCTAATGCCAGTGATAAGCCAGCCAATTCTGTTAACCATGCAAGACCCAGAGTAATCAATAGCACGTTCAAAACAAATAGCTCCGATGATTTCTGGCGAGCAACCAAATGGAACCAGGGGCGCATTAACTTTTGCCCAAAAAAAAGTATGAATGCCAGTACAGCGACCACCTTCAGTATGGCAATCGCAAACATGATACTGAAATCATTGGTGTCGCTATCGACTTCAATCGCTAAAGCAGGAATAATAATGAGCAGTGGAATAACCGCCAAGTCCTGAAAAAGCAATACACCGATGACTTGCCTGCCATGTGGTGAGTTGAGTTCAGCCCGTTCCGCCAGCATTTTAATCACAATAGCTGTGGAAGACATTGCCAAAGCTCCTCCTAATACAACCCCAACACGCCAATCTAATCCAAGCAACCAGGCTACGGCCATAACAAACAACATACTGATTACAACTTGCGATGTGCCAAAACCAAGCACAATATGTTTCATAGCAACAAGCTTAGGCAAGCTAAATTCCAGACCGATGCTAAACATTAAAAACACCACTCCGAATTCCGCCAGATAACGAGTTTCATCTTCTGCAGGTATCCACCCTAAGGCATGAGGTCCAATGACGACACCTGCCAACAAGTAACCCAACATAGGTGGCAAGTGTAACAAACGAAAAACAACCACAGCCAATACTGCGATAGTTAACAAGATAAGAACAGGCTGTAGGGGATCAATCATGGATGTGAATAATCGATAGAGAAGCAAATAGACCATACGATACTTTAGGATTGGACTGATCACAATCTATTCAATACATAATGCTATAATAGTTTTGGTCTAATACTTCATACGGAAATGCCAGTACCTCATCTTTCTACTGCCCTGCGTGGCCCAATCCTTGATCTCGAGAATCGTATTATCAATGCCATGCCAACCATTGAACATTGGTTAAGAAGCAAATGGCGTGAACGTACTGTGCCTTTTTATTGTTCAGTCGACTTACGCAATAGTGGCTTCAAACTGGCCCCTGTCGATACTAATTTGTTTCCAGGTGGTTTCAATAATCTCAATCCTGAATTTATTCCTTTATGTATACAAGCAATGATGAGCGCCATCGAAAAGATATGCCCGGACGCGCATAATTTGCTATTGATCCCAGAAAATCACACACGCAATACTTTTTACTTGCAAAATATCGCCACATTGCAAAATATTATGCAGCATGCCGGATTAAATGTGCGCATTGGTACGCTATTACCTGAAGTTACAACCGCCACTCAAATTGATCTTCCTGATGGACAAACCCTTACACTTGAACCCATCATCCGTAAAAACAACCAATTGTGCGTTAACAATTTCGAACCTTGCGCTGTACTTCTTAATAATGATCTGTCGACGGGCGTTCCGGAAATCCTGCAACATCTGAATCAAATTGTTATTCCACCGCTGCATGCAGGATGGTCAACGCGACGAAAATCCAGACATTTTGCTGCCTATGATCAGGTCGCACAAGAATTTGCCGACTTGATTGGCATTGATCCTTGGCTGATTAATCCACGTTTTACTTCGTGTGGCGAAATTAACTTTCGCGAGAAACAAGGAGAAGAATGTGTAGTGAGCGCCATCGATCGCATTCTTTCCATCATTAAGAAAAAATATCAGCAGTATGACGTAAAGGAAGATCCGTTCGTTATTGTCAAAGCGGACTCGGGTACTTACGGCATGGGCATCATGACGGTTAAGAATGGCTCGGATATCTATAATCTTAATCGCAAGCAACGCAATAAAATGGCTGTCGTTAAAGAAGGATTACAAGTTTCCAATGTATTGGTTCAAGAAGGCGTTTACACGTTTGAAAGTATTAATCAGGCTGTTGCTGAACCCGTCATTTACATGATAGATCGTTATGTAGTCGGCGGTTTTTACCGAGTACATACCGGGCGCGGCATCGATGAAAACTTGAATGCTCCTGGCATGCATTTTGTTCCCTTGGCGTTTGAAACCACTTGCTTGGTACCTAAAAGTGCGGCGCAACCGAATTCCATTCCCAATCGTTTCTATGCATACGGCGTTGTTGCTCGTCTTGCTTTACTGGCTGCCGCTCTAGAATTAGAGCAAGATGATCCTGAGACTGCAACCACCCTTCCTTTATAAGCAACTGAGATGAAACTCGCTTTTATCATTGATCAACTCGATTCCATCAAAACCAGCAAGGATTCAAGTTTTGCAATGATATGCGAAGCAGTATCCAGAAATCATCAAATCCATATACTCTATCAACATGATATTGCACTGATCAGTAACATTGTTAAGGGCTTTTCGCGTTCCCTGACTTTGACGGATACAACTCACCAAGATGGTTATTGGTATAGTACAAAGAGCACTTCAACTACACCGTTGCACGAATTCGATGCAGTCCTCATGCGCAAAGATCCTCCCTTTGATTTGGAATATATTTACAGCACTTATCTACTGGAGCTGGCTGAAACTCAGGGAGCGCTAATAATCAACAGTCCACGCGGCATCCGTGATCACAATGAAAAACTGGCAATTACCAAATTTCCCCAATTGATCACACCCACCTTGGTAACCAGCCAAGCACACTTAATCAGGGAATTTCTTAATAGCTATCAAGATATCATCTTAAAACCATTAGATGGCATGGGTGGCGCCAGCATATTTCGTGTACATAGTGCGGATCACAATGTCAATGTGATTATCGAAACATTAACCCACTATGGAACACGAACCATCATGGTGCAACGTTTTATTCCTGAGATTGCCCAAGGAGATAAGCGTATCCTCATGATTGCCGGCAAAGCGGTACCCTATGCTTTGGCACGAATTCCGAAACCGGGTGAAACTCGCGGCAATTTGGCTGCGGGAGGAATAGGAAAAATCCAACCATTATCCGCACGAGACCAGGAAATTGCGGAATTGCTCGGACCCCAATTAGCCAAACACGGCTTATTGCTAGTGGGTTTGGATGTGATTGGCGACTATCTGACGGAAATTAACGTAACCAGCCCAACCGGAATGCAAGAAATAACCCAGCAAACGGGATTCAATGTGGCGGGAATGATGCTGGATGCAATTGAAGACAGAATTAGGCAAAGAAATGACCATAACAAAAATACTCAATATTGAGGTAAACCGCGACTTTCTCGAATAAATACCTGGTTCACGGGTACTCATCCAGACCAGTGCACGGTTTCCTGATTATCTTAGTGTAAAACTACGACTTCTTTTTCTTCACACATCAGATTTGCACAATATGTTTCGTGAATGCCATCCAGAAAGCTCCACAATGCATCGCAGGCTTCTTTAGTTGCAGCGAGTACTTCAGCTTGTTTTTCCGGCGTATCGGCAAAGCGCTCGATGATTGCCCATTCGGCTTGAGAATGATAAATATCAGCCTTTTGGTGGACCGAGAAGAATTCATAATCTTCAGGGTTCTTCATGCCATAGAATTTAGCCAGACCATCGATTTTCACCGCAGCAATATCAGGCACTTGCGATTCAAATGCGTGCAGCGCTGCCAATCCGGCATAGAACGGACGGTTTAGGCAAATATCGCGGAATGTAGCAACCAGATTCTCGGTCGTCGGCAGTGCCGCTGCATTGGCCAGACCCTTGTCATCCGCACCCAGGGCAAAAGCAAAATTTTTCCATAACGCTGGGTGATTTTTCTCGCCGTGTTCTTCATCGATCAGATTCTTCAGTACTTCCTGACGCACACTGATATCACCGCTGTTGGTTTCAGAATGGATATGCGGCGTATTAAAGTGTACCGCACTTAAATAGGTAGGCTCCGCCAGTACGTTATAAAAATATTGCTCTGCATAATGACGCAATTGTTCTTTGGTTAATTTTCCTTCCGTCCAAGCGATATAAAACGGATGTTTGAGTAGATGTTTCTCGGTAATAATAGCGCTGATTTTTTGTTTGAGCAGGGTATTGGTTGTCATAATTACTCCTTTTAAACCGTTATGGATAAAGTGTCGCATATCATCGCTAAATAACACTAGCAAGTCAAATTTAGCTGACCTTGACCATAGGTACTGGATAAATACCGGCTTGCAGCAACCATATTACGCAGCGCCGGCTTAACTTCTTCCCAATTGCGCGTTTTTAATCCACAATCCGGATTGACCCATAATCTTTGTGTCGGTATGCGCTGTGCTGCTTTCTGCATTAAATCGATGATTGAATCTACAGAAGGTATATTCGGCGAATGAATATCATATACGCCGGGGCCAATTTCATTCGGATAATGGAATTGATCAAATACATCCAATAGTTCCATATTTGATCGAGATGTTTCAATCGTAATCACATCTGCATCCATCTTCGCAATGGCTGCCATGATATCGTTAAATTCTGAATAGCACATATGCGTATGAATCTGTGTAATATCTTTTACGCCATTAGCAGTAACGCGAAACGCGCGAATCGCCCAGTCCAGATAAGTATTCCATTGTAATTTTCTTAACGGCAAACCTTCCCTTAACGCAGCTTCATCAATCTGAATAATACCGACACCCGCTTTCTCTAATGCGAGTACTTCATCACGAATTGCAAGCGCCAACTGCAGGCAAGTTTCTGCACGGGATTGATCATCACGCACAAATGACCAGTTCAACATGGTTACAGGCCCAGTTAACATTCCTTTCATGGGTTTGCTGGTTAGAGATTGCGCATATTGAATCCATTCTGTAGTGATTGCCTGTGTATGCAAAACATCACCGTAAATAATCGGCGGCTTAACACACCTTGATCCATAAGATTGTACCCAGCCAAACTGTGTAAAGGCATAGCCCGCTAATTGCTCACTAAAATACTCCACCATATCATTGCGTTCAGGCTCGCCATGTACCAACACATCCAGTTCTAGAGCTTCCTGTTCTCTTACACAGATTTCAATCTCTTTCTGCATAGCTTGGTGATATTCCTGCTCGGATAGCTTACTTTGGCGAAAATCTTGTCGCGCTTGCCTAATTTCCTGTGTTTGTGGAAAAGATCCAATGGTTGTGGTAGGAAAAAGGGGCAGTTGAAATTTCTTTCTTTGCACAAGTGTACGTTGATGATAAGGTGATTGACGTGTACCCATCGCATCATTAATTCTAAGTACACGCTCTTTCACTGCTGCCTGATGCACTCGATTGGATTGTTTGCGACTTATTACTGCCGTTCTATTTTCCAGCAATATCTCAGCCACACTACTCCTTCCATCATTAAGAGCTTTTGCTAGCACTTCGATTTCATTCAATTTCTGCACAGCAAATGCCAACCACGATTGAACATCAGTATCTAACCGCTGCTCACTACTCAGATCAACAGGCACATGCAACAAAGAGCAAGATGGTGCAAGCCAAAGACGATCACCCAAACGCGCATGAATAGGCTCTAACCAGTCCAATGTCTCGTTCAAGTCAGTTTTCCAGACATTACGTCCATTGATGACACCCAGCGATAGGATTTTATGGTTAGGTAGCCAATCAATCACTTTAGCAATCTCATCTTTAGCCATCACAGCATCCAGATGTAATCCATTTACAGGCAATTCACAGGCCAATTGCAAATTATCTTGTAACTGTCCAAAATAGGTCGTCAATAACAGACTGATAGGTGAAACTTGTAATTGATAATAAGTTTTTCTCAAGGCATGCTTCCATTCCTGGGTAAGCTCCATGACCAATATCGGTTCGTCGATTTGTACCCACTGAATACCCAATTTCTCAAGCTCATGGAACAATTGAGCATACACACCTAACAAATCGTCCAGCAGATCAAGTCTATCGACACCATCTTTAGGTTTTCCCAACGACAAGTAAGTAACAGGCCCGAGAATAATCGGTTTTACTTGAAAATGAATTTGCTGAGCCTGCTTAATTTGCTGCAATAAACGATTGGGATTCAGTGAGAATTGCGTATTTTTCTCAAATTCGGGCACAATGAAGTGATAATTCGTGTCGAACCATTTTGTCATTTCACTGGCATGGACACAAGAACAGGCAGAATCATCGGTGACCGAACGACCTCTTGCCACACGGAAATAGCTGTCAATCTCATTGCTCGGTAAAGCGCTGACGCGAGCAGGAATATTACCCAGCATAAAACTGGTATCCAACACATGATCGTATAATGAAAAATCTCCCACGGGAATCCAATCGAGCATTAATTGATCCTGCCAATGCTGTGTTCGAAGATCTGTTGCAATTTCCAGCAAAGTTTCTGCAGAAATTGCTTTTTTCCAGTATTTCTCTAAAGCGAATTTCAGCTCCCGCTTTCTGCCCATACGAGGAAATCCGAGGTTATGTGTTGTTACCATGATTCAATCACCACTTAACGGTTATTAATAGTCTGGCTATTGTATGAACAATGAGTAATGAATAATAATGATAAATTTTAATGTTCCAATAAGGTTCCCTTATAAATGATCGAACATAGCCACCTTAAAATTATCCAGGCATTGCATGCAAACGGTACACTCACAGAAGCTGCTAATGCGCTCTGTCTCAGTCAACCCGCTCTATCGCATCAGATCAGTTATCTGGAAAAAAAACTGGGGATAGCATTATGGGAACGAGAAGGTCGCAGCCTGCGCCTCACTCAGGCAGGTAAATTATTATTAGAAGTCGCCCACCAGGTTTTACCGGTTTTATCACAAGCAGAGAAAACCCTTGAAGCTTATAGCGAAGGTCGGCAAGGTGTTTTGCGCATCGGTGTTGAATGTTATCCCTGCTTTGAATGGCTCACCGGAGTGATTGGTCATTTTATGCAACAACTGCCTGACATTGATATTGATATCGTTCAGAAATTCCAGTTCTCCGGATTGGAAGGTCTGTTAAACCATCATATCGATGTTTTGATCACACCCGATCTGGTCAAGAAAGAAAATATTGATTATGAAATTCTGGCCGAATATCAACTCGTATTGCTGGTTTCTATCGATCATCCATTAGGAAGTGTTAAACAACTAACTCCCGAGCATCTATACAAAGAAACACTATTAACTTTCCCGGTTCCACTGGAAAGATTGGATATTTTGACGCATTTCTTAACACCATCGCATCTTGAACCAACCAAATTGAAGCAGATTGAATCCCTCGAAATTATGCTGCAAATGACTGCATTAAAGCGCGGCGTTTGTGTATTGCCGGAATGGTTGGCTGATATAAAAAACAAAACGCTTAAACTCAGAAAAATTCGTATCGGTAAAAAAGGGTTGTATCAACAACTGTTTTTAGCAATGCGAGAGTCTGATAAAACTATTCCTTATATCAAAAAATTTATCGCGGTTGGACAGAAGACAGCGCAGAATTCGTCTGCATAAAACCTGCGCAAATTGCACTTGTTATAAATAACTTCAACCAGAATCATCACTGAGCATCAATCAAGGCATCACAAGCTCGCTTTGTAGGTAGCATGGAAACTTAAATATTACGAGTTTGTTTATATCTATAAAACTTATCTCAAAATATCAACAGAACCTAGCATCCCTGAACAAGCCATAAATAGAAGGTTTCTAATTTATTACTCACTAGTTTTGGGTAAATTTTAGATTGCAGAAGGATCAGAAATGGCTTTTTAATTCCATTCGAGTCAACGATCCGGTTAATAATGGCATTCTGGATTGTTGTGGTCCAATAAAGCCAGATACCTTGTTAAGAGAGTTATACTACTAACTAGGGCCTGTTAACGCTATTTGATATAATTTGGTAATGGAAATCACCGAAACTCAATATCAACAAATCGAGCACTGCATGCCGCGTCAGCGTGGCAACGTCAGCCATTCTAACCTGCAAGTTCTCAATGCCATTCTTTATGTTGCCGAGCATGGCTGCAAGTGGCGAGGACTGCCCAAGCGCTTCGGCAACTGGCATACTATC
>JAMXAE010000092.1 GCA_024281695.1 Nitrosomonas sp.
TGCGTCTGCTTTTGCTTCTGCTTTTACCCTTGCCTCGCAGAGCAGGATTATCGTTGAGCACACCGTGCGAATAAGATCCGTGTGATGTTGGATGGCAAGTTTACTTGTTAGCTAACATCACATATCCTGCCCTGTATTCTATCTCTATATACTAAATTATGCATTATTATTTAAGTTTGTAGTTATCTAATTCGAGCTGACATTTCTTGATTTAATATTTGTTTAATTCTTATATACCTGTTATACAGTGGATATCTACTGCATTATTGGCTAATAATTGGATAGATTATTGAATAATTGGTTGTATGATTTGCTCATGAAACAATTGAATTCTCAAATCATGCAAACCAAAAAGTTTTTGAATGGAATTATGAATACGACATTGTCGTTTTAGTACGGCGGCTATTAGCGGATATGGAAAAAAAGTTATCTCAACGGATGGCCGAGAATGCAGTCAAGAAAAACAAAAGCAATGCAAGATTCAATCTTGCAATGTTTCTCCTTCTGCGCGACGAAATAAATGAAGCCATCGATGATGGATGGTCAGTTAAATATATTTGGGAAGTATTATACGAAGAAGGAAAAATTACATTTAGCTATCAAACTTTCTTGAATTTAGTAAATAAATATAAAACTAATTCATCCCTACAATCAAAAACTATTATCGCTAAAAAAGAATCCGCGCCATTGCCTGATTCTGAATCGACGGCGCAACTCCAGCCTGAATCAGAATCGACACAAGATCGGATAAAAATAACTGACTCACCAAAATCCCCGGATTATGGAAACCCGAAAGGTTTCGAGTGGAGTACTGATTATGATCCTAAGGATTTTATTTAATAGCTGCCAAGATCATTGCGCTCATTCCCGTATTAAGAATCAAGATTCACAACGTGATGTAGCAAGCTTCAATTTAAACGCAACAATTTTATGAAGGAATTATTCTAATGGCTAAAGTACACATGATCTTGCAAGGTAAGGGAGGGGTTGGTAAATCTTTCATCGCATCCATACTGGCACAGCATTATTACGCCAAGAAGAAAAATGTTCTTTGCATTGATACTGACCCGGTGAATGCTACTTTTCATGGATTTAAGAAATTAAATGTTCAGCGATTGGATTTAATGGAAGGTGACGAAATTGATCCACGTAAATTTGATGATTTGATTGAATCCATCTCCAAAAGTAAAACCGATGTGGTGATTGATAATGGCGCCAGTACCTTTGTGGCTTTGGCACATTACTTAATCAGCAATCAGATACCTGCCCTGCTTAAAAACAGTGGTATTGAGCTGATCGTCCATACCGTTATTACCGGTGGTCAGGCACTGACAGATACCTTAAATGGATTTAAGAAGATGGTAAAACAGTTTCCTGATGATGTTTCATTTGTTGTCTGGCTTAATCCTTTTTGGGGAAAGATTGAGCTCGAAGGCAAAAGCTTTGAATCTTTGAGTGTTTATCTGGATAACAAAAACCGCGTATCAGCCATTATCAAAATACCAGAATACAAGCCGGAAACTTTCGGTCGTGATTTAAGTGAAATGCTCCAAGCGAAGTTGACCTTTGCCGATGCGATCAAAAAACCGGAATTAACCATCATGAATCGCCAACGGCTAACAATAATACAAAGCGATCTGTTTGAGCAATTAGAAGGTGCACAAGCCGTATTGGCATGAGTACGACCGATGAAAAGATTGATAAAGTAATTCAGCAAATCGCATCCGTTCATGGTGTTGCCGTATCCAAAGATGATCCCATCATGATACTGCATACCATGAATGAGCGCCTCATTTCGGATAGCAAGGCTGCTCAGCAGGAATTGTTGGATAATTTTAGAAGTCAGCTTGAAGTGACTGTTTCTGAATTGTCCATGGCAGCTAAAAATCATTCGGATCGAGTTCTTAATTCAACCATACAAACCAGCAAAACAGAAATCTCACGCGTAATGGAAGAACAATCCAATATTATTATTGAGCGCTGGAAAGCCTTCAAAACAATGACAACTTCAAGACAAACCTCAATATTGAATATTATTGCTTCATTTATTACTTTAATTGCTGCCGGAATTGTTTTGACTATCTATTTGAAAATGTAAAATAGGGGTCTTTAAATCAATATTTAAAAGTCAATGCCTTAATATGATGCGCTTCCTCCAACCAACTACTCGAAAGCAAGCTTTCTAAATTTTCCCCGTTAAGCTTGTCAAGCTAGATAGCATTCTATAAACTGATTATAATCCGTAAATAATTTGTTGAGGCCTTATCATGTTTAGAATGAATGCTATAAACCCCGTTTCAGATTTTAGCCGCAAACCTGCGGAGCATATCAAACGCTTAAAAGAAACTGGAAAACCTGAAATACTGACTGTGAACGGCAAAGCGGAGTTAGTCATTCAAGATGCAAGAGCCTACGAAGAAATGATAGATTTATTAGAAACGCTAGAGAAAACAGCACAAGCAGCCAAATCTCATGATGAAGGTAAAAGTATTCCTGCTAATGAGTTTTTTAAAGAATTTGAGAAAAAACATGGCTTAAAGCGTGACACAGTACAAGATTGACATTGCACCAGAAGCCGCAAAAGAAATAGAAGACATTTATCTCTATATTGCCAAGGATTCCCAGAACAATGAAAAAAGTTGGTATTTTGATATATATTAAAAAATACAGACCCTAAAAGATTTTCCTGCGCGCTGCCCTATGGCTTTTGAAGATCGTTACTATGAATATGAAATTAGACACTTAATAATAGGTAATTATCGCGTGTTATACCGTATACAGGATAGAACCGTTCAGATCCTCCACGTAAAACATGGGGCACAGCAACGAAATCCATTTTAAACTTGCAATTCCCCGTGGTCTTGCCACGGGGAATTGCAAGTTGAATGTGGCCCAGACATCAAGCGACGGCCAGAAATATAACGAATAAGGCTAGATCGTATCGGAGCTAATACAAATTATTCAACAACACCAATTAATTTACAGTTCTTTTTTATGAGTTTCATAAAAGCTTCTCAAAACAGTATTCATCCTGGTTTGGTAGCCTCTACCCTGATTTTTAAACCATTCGACCATATCCGCATCAAAGCGTACTGTTAAGCGCTCTTTCTTCTCCGGGTGAACAAGTACAGCATTTTTCCAGAAGGTCTCATCAAGTTCAGGAATGTCACTGCAATCTATATCTTCATCCTTAATAGCTTTAATTTCCTTAAGACGTTTTTTTGATATGCTCATTGTACAACCTCCTTTCTTTCTTCTTGGCTGGCCTCGCTGAAATAATGCGCGTTATACCATTTCTATCTGTGTGAACAACAACAATGATGATTTCCCCATCAAGCGAACCAATGCTTATTATTCGCGTCTCGTTGTAATCTTTACGCTTATCAATCCATGTAAAAACATCGTTCTCGAAAATTTGGCAAGCTTCATTAAAGCTAATACCGTGCTTCTTTAGATTTGTTATGTCTTTATCAGGGCTCCATTCATAGCGCATTTTCTATATGTACAATATGTATGTACATATGTCAAGAATTATATATTTTGTGAGAAATCCTCAGAACAAATACCGAAACACCCTTTTGGTTATTCTCTAAACGATCGTTTTGGGAACAGAAAATATGTTGATCGGATATGCGCGGGTTTCCACTCTGGATCAAAATCCACAATTACAGATTGAGGCACTAAATGAAGCAGGATGTAAAAAGATATTTACCGAAAAAATATCAGGGCAAGTACAAAACGTTTGCAGTTAGAAGATGCTCTTAAATATATGCGTGAAGGTGATACGCTGGTAATCTGGAAACTCTCACGCCTGGCACGGTCGTTGTCAAGCTAGTTGTCGCCTGAACGTATGAATTTATGCTGTCTTTTTGAGTTCTGAATTAACCTCCTTTTGATCGGTTTTTTTGGGAACGCGTTGATCCGGGTTTAAATGAACGACACGAACTGGCTGCCAGTTCCGAGTAACGCCGCTCCAGCGTTCCGGATGCCTCTTCTTCGCTTCTTCATACACATTGGCACGCTTCTGCAGCAACTCGGTATCCAGGTTGGCATGGCGTTCTGCCGGGGTTACAAAGCGGATGGCACTGTGACGATGTTCATGGTTGTACCATTGGATAAACATGCCTACCCACCGCCTGGCGGCAAGGAGGCTTTCAAACGCTTGGCTAGGATAAGCTGGCCGGTATTTCATCGTCTTGAATAGCGACTCTAAATATGGATTATCGTTACTGACCGCCGGGCGGCTGAATGATGGTGTCACACCCAATGCTTGCAGGGTAGCCAACAACGTTGCGCCTTTCATCGGGCTGCCGTTGTCCGAATGCAGTACCACCTGGTCCGGCGCGATTTTTTCTCGCATGCAAATATCGCGCATGACGTCGCTGGCCAGTTCACTGCTTTCTGTATCATAAACTTGCCAGCCAATGATTTTGCGGCTAAAAATATCGATGAACAAATACAGGTAAAATAGACTCCCAATACCAGTGTGGGCAGGTAAGTAATATCCCAACTGACCAACTGATTGGGTGCCGTTGCCGATAGCGCACGCGGCTTGTGACGCTGTTTTACTGGTCGTTCCGCTCTGCGCTGCTTGAGCTGATTTTCCGCTCTCAGTACGCGATAGAAAGTTGATTCGGAAGCAATGTATTGTCCGCAGTCGGCTAGCCTGGGAACAATCTGACTGGGCGGAAGCTGACCAAATTCGTCTGAATGAAGGATGATAAAATGCGCACAGTACAAGCCATGCTCAAAGATACTGAAAATTACCCTTTTATCTCCGACATCATTAAAACCCTTGGTATCGGCAGAACAACCTTCTATTGTCACTTCCCGCCAAAATGGTTCTGGACAGTTTAGAACATGACATTATGTGCTTGGCGCATAACGAGGAAATCTTAACATCATGTTGCCTTACCGATATGTAAGGAATATAATGAAAGCTATCTCTTAGTGAAAGAAAAAATTAATTATGTCGACAGCGAAAATTACCAGCAAAGGCCAGATTACTATTCCAATTGAGATCCGCACTTTATTAGATCTCCAGAATGGAGACAAAGTTAATTTTATTGTAGGTGATTGTGGACAAGTCAATTTTATTCCTGTGACCAAAAATGTTACCACTTTAAAAGGTATTATCCCAAAACCAGAAAAAGCAGTAAGTATCGAGGATATGAAGAACACGATTAGAGCCAAAGGCAGCCAGTCTTGAAAGGTTTAGATACAAATGTGTTGGTACGCTATTTGGCGCAGGATGATCCCATACAATCGGCTCAAGCCACTCGATATATTGAAACACATTGTACGAATGACAACCCATGCTTTATAAGCCAGATAGTTTTATGTGAATTGGCGTGGGTATTGGAAAGTAATTATAATCAGAGCCGTGATGACATTGCATCGATGGTCGAAAACATATTACAAGTCAGCCAATTGGAAGTAATGGAGTCAGAAGTAGTTTGGCGAGCACTCAATGATTATCAAAACTCGAATGTGGACTTTCCCGATCATCTATTGGCAAGGATCAATGAAGCGAGGGGTTGCACAGAAACAATGACGTTTGATAAAAAAGCGTCCAAACAACCTGGCTTTCAACTGTTAAGGTGAATCCACCTAGTAGCTTTGTAATAAATACCTGCACTAACGTTCTATAACTCATATGATCCGGTGAGACACCCTGCTCTATGAGTGCATTGATTGAGGATCAAGAACTTGAGAACCATCCGATTTTTAGACCCTTGCATAACCAATTAATATAGTTTTACTTGTTTCATAAACGACCGTTTCTGTAACACTTATTTTTAACAGTTTAAAGTAGATTAAACAGTAACATACTAAGTTAATCATACAAAGTATCCTATACGTGATTAATTTCATATGAAACTTTATATCATTGTGTTATTCAGCACCTCACTAGGCACTATTGTTAGAAATTACCCAGGCTGACTTATTCAAAGTACTAAGCTTCTAAATTTAACTGACTCTTCTTAGCAGAAGATACCATTTTACACATCGCGACGCGGAGTATGATAAGTAGAGTTTCTCAGGTGAATGGGTGATACATAATCATGATCATGAAATTCAAACAAGAGCATAAATAGTTTGACTCGCTTCAATAAAGCACCCCACCGCAAGTAGCGAGGAATTAAACCCGAAAGAGAAATTAAACAGATAGACAACGATCCTGCACACGGTAATTCTAATGTTAATGAACTGGAGGTATCGTCACTACTGATAGAAAGTTATAAGTAAGAACACCTTTCTATAGGATCATTAATGCAACTTGTGTTCAAGTGTTCATTATATATAGTGTGCACACATTTTATATATATAAAATTTTTTTATGATTAGAGGATAACAAATTTGCTCTACGCGCGCTGCACCTATCCCCGCGGCAAGACCTCTGGGAATTGCAAGTTAAACGAAAGGAAATTTTTTATGTTTGTCTGCTAATAAACCCGTTGATTCAGCTTGACTCAAAATCAAAAAAATTAATAAATCAGAAACGACTCATCCATTAAGGCACAGTAACCATAGCAATGATGCTTCCGTAATCGAACTAGTCGTCTCAGCCATACGCTAATTATCGAAAAATTTAATACTATTAATTGAATGTGTTCATATGTTCGTTCGTTCATGTGATAATTCGTGCAATAGTTCATGTGTGCACACTATATATTATGAACATATGAACACACCAACTGTTTATATTAAGGAAAAATAGGAAGTTTTTATAATAAAAATATTTAAATGCTATAGGGTCTAAACAGCGCTTAAATTCGTAAAGTGCGGTACTAAATAAATAAAAATGTATATCGTGTTCATATTATAACGTGTGCACACTTCAACACATGAATACATGAATACATGAATACATGAATACATGAATACATGAATACATGCACATTATGTCTAGCTTACAGTTTTTTGTGTAATTGTCGGTTTTTGACGGCTATGAAAGAGCATATCAATTGCTTCGGCTAGTAAAACTTGAACAGATGAATTTTCATCTAAAGCAATTTGACGTAATTGCTTTGATACTTCTGGAGAAAAATAACCTCCCACGTGTTTAGTATTTTTACGTGAAGGTCGATCGTGTAGGGAAGGTGCATTACTAGTAGCTCTTGTGCCTGATATTGGTTCGACACGTTCATTAGCAGAACGCCCTTTTAAAGCTGTTGCAAATTTATTGGTCATGTTCTTATGGTCCTTCCATTTAATTTCTCTTCGGGTTTAATTCCTCGCTGCTTGCAGTGGGGTGCTTTATTGATTCATCTTGTTCAATTGTGCACACATGAATGTGTGCAAATTTGCCGTTTCTTTTGCGGCTTTACCATAACACTCAAACTCCTGTGCAGTTAATCCAGTAATCAATGATCGGGCAAAGGCAATACGATTAACAAGCTGAATAGGGCATACTTCCACATTTAACTCTCCGATTGCTTCCATTGCTTCCTCTGCTTCTTGTCCCTGTGGCGCAACGGCATTCATCACAACGAAAATTGGCGTGCCTGTGGTTTGAACAAGCGCAAGAGTATTTGAAATCGCCTCCATATCGAAAATAGCAGGGCGACAAGGAATAAGTACAAGATCAGCCACCTTGGCAGCCTCTAAAGCTGCGCTATCAGAGTGAGGTGCAGTATCAAGAAAAAGTCTTTGTCCTCCGGTTTCTTTCACACGCCGTATTTCATTATGTAAACGGCTAGCATGAGCTGATAGCACTACAGGCAATTCTTTTTCACGGCGATCCGCCCATTTTGTTGCAGAAGCTTGTGGATCGAGATCGATTAGGGCAGTATTTAATCCTGAATTTGAAGATGCAACTGCTAAATGTAAGGCAATGGTTGTTTTCCCTGAGCCTCCTTTTTGACTAATGATAGCAATAGTTTCCATGGTAATCTCACACGTTAGATTGATCACACTGAAATGTGTGCACACATGATATTATGCATGTGTTCTTATATTTTGTAATATATAAATAATATTGATTAGAAATTAATAAATTTGCCCCGCGGTGAATTGCGAGTTAAATAATTTTATTTAAGGGTGAGGAAGGAAGAATAGAATTCACTAAATGGTTATTTAATTTTTTGGCTAAGTGTTTTTGAAACTTCACTTGTACTTGTTTTGTTGTTTTCATATTTGATATTTATCATTAAGCCTGTTTCTGGGATTTGGTCAAAAAAGCTTAGATCATGTTTTATATATTGCAATCCATTTTTTTGATAAAGCACATTCTCTTTTTTATCGATATGAATGACTTCGCCAATGTTATCTTTTGATGGGTCTGCATCAACAGCGTTATATAAATTATATATACCGGGCTTGATGCCTATAGCTTTGCTTACATTGACAGTTTTCCACTCGCCTGTGGAATCATTTTGAGTTAATTTTTGTCCGTTCATAACAAGTAATCTTTTTTTCATAGTGTCAAATGACCTTCACTTTCATGAATAGTTAATCCAGACAACGAAAGTTGTATTTTTCTTTTATTTCTTGGCGTTAATTTTTTTAGATTTAAAATCATTTTGTATTTTAGGTGGGGGACTAAATGCAACTAGAATTGATTTCTAGCAGATTATTAAGCTGTAAAGAATATCGGTTGATGGTATCCCATTCACTGTGCGCTTAAATCGTCTTAAATGTGCCTTAAATTGTTTGAGCAAGGATTATTTTATATAACGAAGCTGTGATTTGTAATATTGTTTTTGATATAAACAGGCTAATGGTATTTTAATTAATTAAGCGGGGTGGATGGTTAGCTTCACCGGGCTTAATTAATATGTTTGTCGACAGTTACGATTAATATATTAATATGAATAAAAGAAGAAAAGAATAAGAAGTTATCCACAGGTTAAATACTATCTAATATCAATTAGTTATAAGGATAATAATGGTTTATCTGTGGGTTAAAACTATAACCTAGTGTTTAAAAGATTGGGAGAAGTTAAATTTTTAAACTTATGTGTGAGTTGGAACTATAACTTTTTAGCTGATGTGTGAGCTGTAACTATATCTTTTTAGTTTAGGTGTGGGTTAGAACTATAACTTTTTAACTTATGTGTGAGCTGAAACTATATCTTTTAGTATCTATGTGAGTTAAAACTATAACTAAGTGTGAGTCAAAACTATATGATATGTGGGTTAAAGCTATAACATATGTGAGTCAAAACTATATCATATGTGGGTTAAAGCTATAACATGTATGAGTCAAAATAAGAGTTATGTATAGATTAATTATTCCTATGCTTTTTTGATAATGCGAATGTTTGATTTTTGTGCTATTGTTTTTGTATCGGTGGCACGCTTATTAGAAGCTATTTGTTCGCTAATGAATTGTGGAGCTGCTTTAATTGTGTATTTTACGTCTGAAATAGTACGGCCTGTTTTACGCTCATCTATTTGAAGGCACTGAATAATTCCTTTTTGTTGTAATTCATTAAAAGCAGATAGTATTTTTCTTCTGTTATCAATTTCTCGTGTTTGTTGCAACAAGCCACTTGTTTGTTTTATATCTGAATACATACATGAATATTCAGTTATGGGACTGGCTTGGGTAAAACGGTTTATGAGCCGCTTGTAAATCCATCTAGTTAATTGTTCATTACAACTCATTAAGCGGTCATAGTTAAATTGACGATAGTCAAGATTGTTTATACTGTGGCTAATGAAGAGTGGAAGTCTTGCGATGTGATGTGTATCAGTAGATGCCAAGTATTCATTACGACCCACTGTAACAAGGTCTTGAAGGATGTTTCCATTCCAAATTTCTTTATTGTTTTTTGAAAGAGTGATGTTGCATTTACTCATTACTTCTATAGCATGTTTTATTTGATCAAGATCACGTGTTCGGCCCCTTATTTTAAGTTCTTTTTGTAGCATTCCCAAAGTAAACTTAACCCAGCTTTCTATTTTTTCAGGGTCATGAATCGCATATTGTTGATCACTAAATATCTTCTTTAGAGCCTCTTCTATGAGTTCTTCTGTAACGCCAGGGAAATAAGCTTTATAGCCTCGGTTCTTTTGCTCGATTAATGCGGGCTGAATAGAAACAGAGTATTCGTTGCCGTTTTCCTTATATGTCCATTTATAAGGTTTTGCTAATCCATCAATAGTACGCAGTTTTTCTGCTTGTTTAGTTGTAAAGAAATACTTCGGTATACGTTCCCATAATTCAACAGTATTTGAGACTTGACTTAAATCATTGGTTACAAAATGAGAAAATAAATCAAGCTGCAAACTTTTTATTGGATCTTTTGGTGGTTTCTTCATTGGGGGTCTGTGGGTATTTGATGTATTAGATTGGCTATAAATTATCGGCGAGTTAAGCATGTCTTACTACCTCTTTGACCTAGAAAATAAGTTAAAACTTTAATTCAGAGCTCTATAACAAATAAATATTTATATATCGGTTATTTATTAGTTTTAAATATCTTATATATCTTTTTATTATTTTGCAAAGTTAACTAATTTATCTAGTAAAGTTGATAGATGTGTTCGTTCCTGTATTGTCAGACTATCAAGAGCTTTAGCTGATATATCATTTTGTGTTTCAATTTTTTCATGAAACTGGCCTAAAAGAGTTAGTAATTTATCGTTGGAGTAATGGGGTGGTGGGTTTGTTTTCTTTTTGCTATTTAGAATTTTAGTATCTGGATTGCTTGTAGTCTGAGTAATTTGTTTCTCTTCTGTTTTAATGAATTGGCGTAAAAGTTTGACGGAGCCGCGTGTTATTTCTTGTTCTGAATTATTTAACCATTCAATTACAATTTCAGGAGCTTCTTTAAACGCATTAACAAGGCTATTTATTACTATTACATCTTGCGTTCTCCCGGCATTAAATATAGTTGCAATTGTTTTTGGTAAATTTAGGAGTGTGTAGTGTTGTGATACAAATCCGGGAGATTTACCAATCATCTTCGAAATTTCTACATTTTTAAATCCTTTGGAATATTGATAACCAATAAAATCAGCAATTTCTCTTGGTGTTAAAGCATCTCGTTGTAGGTTTTCAATCATTTGATCAACTTTAGAGTAATCGGTGTCTATAAAAGCCGGGATTGTTTTTTTCTTGGCGAGTATAGATGCTCGAAAGCGTCTGGCGCCGTGATTTATAATAAAGCGGCCTTCTATTTGGGGGTGAGGATGTACTGAAATTGGGGTTTTCACACCACGAAGACGGATAGTGTCTGAAAGTTCTTGTAAGGTCACGGGATCAAATTCAGTACGTGGCTGGTTAGGATCTTCATCAATCAAGCTTAAATCAAGCTCTAATGAACTTACCTTAATAAGGCTATTTTTAGTGCTGTAATTCATTATCTTTTGGTATTTTTTCTAGAATTTATAAGGATAAAATTATCAATACAGATTTATTACTTTATAAACCGGAAGCACCTAAATTAATTCTTTGCTATATCAGTTATTCTCTCCTAGAAAACATAAAGATATCATTGTATCTTTATGGATATATAAGTTAAAGTTAAATGTAATACAAAAAATTATTGAATCAATATTCAAAAGCTGATTCTTTAACAGGATAAACATTAACCCATATGGCGAGTACTAACCGAATCAAGTCAAACGCAGGGAGAAAGTAAGCTTGTACAACCAGATATTTTTAACAAATGTAATACGAGTACTGGATGAGTTAAACATGACAAAAATAGAGTTGGCTGAAAAAGCTAATATCTCACTATCTTTTTTGTCTGACCTGACAAAAGATAGGGCCAACCCGTCATTAAGAATTATGGAGGCTATTGCAAATGCTCTGGAAACACCACTTCCTATCCTTTTAGAGCAAACAAATCTTTCTGAAGCAGAAATGAAAGAACTTATGAGCGTGACACCAAAATCAAACTTACCAGAAGGGCTATTACACGTGTGTGGGACACTCACGAAGTTTCAAGCTTATCAGGTTCGAATTTGGGACACGGAAAATAAAAAGCAGGTATTAACCCGTAAAAAAAGAAAAGTAAAATAGTAGTTGCATTAATTAGTATCTCGTTATATTGTTAATTAAGT
>JAMXAE010000093.1 GCA_024281695.1 Nitrosomonas sp.
TCACCATGCAGCAACGCCTGTGCTTGAGTGACATCATGGACATTAGCTGCCGTTCCGATCAGAGTATGAACAAGCCCCGATTGCGCATCGACACCGATGTGAATCTTCATGCCGAAGTGCCACTGCTTGCCTTTCTTGGTTTGATGCATTTCGCTATCGCGTTTTCCTTCTCTATTCTTGGTCGAAGGCGGGGCGGCAATCAGCGTAGCATCAATAATCGTACCTTCGCGAAGAAATAGGCCGCGCTCAACCAGATGGGCATTGATTGCATCAAAGATGGATTCCGTCAGATGATGCGCTTCCAGCAAATGGCGAAATTTCAACAGAGTCGTCGCATCCGGTGCCGCTTCCCGATTCAGATCAATGCCAACGAAGCGGCGTATTGCTTGGCTATCGTATACAGCATCTTCCGTGCCTTCATCCGAAAAACCAAAACACTGTTGCACAATGTACATGCGCAGTATTCGTTCCAAACCAATCGGTGGGTGACCTCGCCTACCGCTAACCGGATAGTACGGGGCAATAACATTCAACAGCGATGTCCACGGTGTTGCAGCTTCAATCTCAACCAGAAAATAATCTCGTCGTGTTTGTTTCTTCTTTGTTGCATATTCCAGGTCAGAAAAGCTTAATTGCATCCCTCTATTCCATATCTATCAATATGATGTATTTATCAAAACTCTGCACGTCAAATCGATTCGATCGAATTGATCAGCGATTCCTTAGATAAATCTCAGGTCAAAACAAGAAACTTAAGAAATCAACTAATCACATAGAGATTATCTGTATTTTGCTTGCTTGATTCTCTTCAATACCTGCAAAACCGTTTGGCGCGGCGCGCCAATATTTAGTCGCATGAACCCACTGCCTTCCGTTCCGAACAGAATACCCGGACTCATGCCAACACCAGCTTCGTGAACGAAGAAATGTTTGAGTTGTGCGTCGGTCATGTTGAATGCGCGACAATCTAACCAGAGCAGGTAAGTACCTTCGGCTTTGATGATCTTAATTACGGGTAAATGTGTAGCCAAAAATGCTTCAACGCTATCGCGCGTGTTACGCAAATAAATTAACAGCTCATCCAGCCAGGTTTCGCCTTCGCGGTAGGCGGCTTCAAAGGCGGCGATGCTGAATGGATTGGATGCGCTCACGTGAATATTATTGAATACTTGCTTGATGGAATTTCGGATGGATTGGTCGGGAATAATCAACGTGGATAGATTCAGACCAGGTATATTGAATGTTTTACTGGGAGCGACGGCAGTGATGATTTTCCCTGTGTTTTGCGGCAGAGTTGCTATTGCATGGTGTTGATGGCCGGGGTAAATGAGATCGGCATGAATTTCATCTGAGAAAACGACTACATCGTGCTTTGTAGCGATTGCCAGTAAACGTTCCAGTTCATCGGGACTCCAGACTCTGCCGACCGGATTATGCGGAGAGCACAGTAATAGCAGGCGTGCATCCTTGGCGCATTGTTCCAGATGATCAAAATCGATGGTGTAGCGACCATTTTCCAGATGGAGCGGATTTTGGATCAGTTTTCTGCCGGTTTGGGTGACGGCAGAGAAAAACGGGAAATATACAGGGGGTTGGATGATGACGGATTCGCCGGGTTGCGTAAACGCCATTACTGCCGCATTAATAGAAGGAACCACCCCAGGACACAGAATGATCCAATCACGTTGTATGCTCCAGCCGTGGCGCCGCTGCATCCAGCTAATCAGAGCATCGTATAAACTATCCGGGAAAAGCGTGTAGCCGTAAATCGGATGGGCGGCACGTTCTGCCAGTGCTCGGGTGACTGCGGATGGTGCGGCAAAATCCATGTCGGCCACCCACACCGGGATGACGTCGCTGTTGCCAAACATGTTTTGCCGCTCGTCATACTTGATACTATGGCTTCCTTCGCGATTGATTTCGTGGTCAAAATCAAAACCACCGCTCAAGAAATTTTCTCCCAAACCGTGACTTCAGACAGCGTATGCTGGAATTTTCGCTTGGTTTCACGAATGACAAATGGCACCGACTGCGGCCCATGAATAAGGCGGAAGTGCTTGCTTAGGATCTCTTTCAAACCGATCAATGTGGTGAAATTCTCACCATCGCGTTTGAATCCGCCAATCCAGGCTTCTTTCTTGGTGTGTTCCGTGAGCCACGTGTATGGTGATGTGATCATCAGTAATCCACCTCTATTGATACGCGTGTGAATGCTGTGCAGCAGTTTTGCCGGATCATACAAGCGATCAATCAGATTGGCGGCAAGAATCAGATCGTAACCGGTAAATATCGGTTTCAGGTTACATGCATCCCCCTGGTAGAACTCAACCTTATGTTTGGTGTGATCCAATCCAAGATTGGTCAGTGTACGTTCTTTGTAGGAAACCAGATCGCCTTCGTCAGTCAATGTGTAGCGTAGTATGCCTTGTTGAGCGAGTTGCACGCCCTGTCCGATGAAACGTGCAGAAAAATCGATGCCGGTGACATGCTCGAAAGCACGCGCCAATTCAAAGGTGGAACGACCCGATGCACAACCCAGATCCAGCGCGTTGTGTTTAGGCCGGTCACCCATTGCGGCGATGGCTATCTCTGCCAGTGTTCTTGGGAAATTTGGCACGTCAAAATAAATATCGCCATAATGAAACTCGGCATATTCGGACAGCAGCTTATCGGTTTCATAGTTGGAGCTTTGCAGGGTCGCTGGAGCATCGGTGACGACATAACGGAAACCCGCATGCTGAAAGAAATGCCGGCGAAAGGCGTAGCGTGCGCCACGCAGCGTTTCGTTGCCACAGGCAACCCAGGAACCGCCTTTGATCAAATTGTGCTGGTTATCAAACGTGGGTGTGGTGAAGTCGTCATATAACGGATGCACGTCAAAGCCTGCAAAAGGATAGGTTGGGGTCTCAGTCCATTGCCACACGTTGCCGGCGATGTCAAAAAACTCGCCTTGTGGAAATGCGGTCACCGGACAACTGGATGCGTAGTAATCCAGATGCAGATTACCAGCAGCCCGTGCATTGGTCGGTACTTCAGATAACTGGGCAACATCGTACAGTCGATACCACTCATCTTCCGTTGGCAGGCGAACGGGCTGACCAGTAGTAATCGCTTTCCAATTACAAAACGCTTTTGCCTCATGATAATTAACTTCTACCGGCCAGTCCCATGGCATGGGAATTTCTTCGGTCATGACGCGCAGATACCAGTTATCGCCTTTTTTAGTCCAGAAAGTAGGGTGCTCTGCATGGGTAAATTGTTGCCATGAACGACCTTCTTCCTGCCAAAAACTTTCGGTGCGATAACCATTGGCCTCGATAAAAGGCAAAAATTCCTGGTTACTGACCAGATATTTACTGGCCTGAAAAGCGGCAATGTCGGCGCTATGCGAGCCGTATTCATTATCCCAGCCATAATGTGATTGATCGGTTTTACTTTTGCCAATAGTCACAGTACCCGCGGTCACAGGAATCAATTCATTGCGAGGTGCTGAGCCGGATTTGCGACAGGGCTCCCAATTCGGATGAGGCTGTACAAACTGAAGCGCGTGCTGGCGAATCAGAACCGATGAAGTTTCCAAATGAATGCGCTCATGTTCGATGCCCATCAGAATCGGCCACCAGGGATTTTCCCAGCTGATCGGCAAAGTGAGCGGCGTGTCGGTAATCAGCTTGTCGACCAGATTGCGCATGGTTTTTCGGTAGGTGCGGACTTCTTCCACAGTGGGCCAATCATAATGGGTACTGTCCAGATCATCCCAGCTCATTTCGTCCACGCCGACAGCGAAGATCGATTCCAGTCTGGGATTGATGCGTTCAGTGATCAATCCGGAAAGAATCAATTTGTTGACAAAAAATGTGGCCGTATGACCCAGATAAAAAATCAGAGGGTGGCGGAGGCTGATGGGTTTCTTGTAGTAGGCTTCATCATTACGCAGTGTTTCAAAAAGTTGTTCATAACAATCCAGCGTCGCGTGAAAATAACGTCGGATCTCTTCACGTTTTGAATTGACATTGTCGCCGTCAAGTAATGGTGTTCTTTGAAATAATGATTGTGACATAGTGTAATTTCTAACGGATTATTCGATTTTTTGACCGGTATTATAACGCCTCAAGCTTTTCAGATCATGTTATCTGGATAAAAGCCGCTGGCGCCTGATGGGTCATGCGTATTGCAGCGATGGAGAAATTAAAATCTGTACATTCTGCAGCGAACTGATGACTGTTGAGAGTAGTAATTAAGCATTTAGTTTTATCATGAACTATCTAATATGGGGAATATAGCAGAAATGGAGCCAGTTACTTTAGTGTTAGTGTGCAAGCGACCTGCTCCGGGTGTTGGTAAACAAAGGCTGGCTGCACGTTTGGGATCGGAAATGACATTTAAGATAGCGAGCGCGTTATTGGCTTGTGCCGTGGAAGATGCGTGCGATTGGCCTGGTCCGGTGGTGATTGCTCCTGCCGATGTTCAGGATAATGAATGGGCGCGCACTTTGTCGCAACCGATCACTTCACCTGTTCAGGTTATACCGCAGATGGCAGGTAATCTGGGCCAGCGGCTGAATGCGTTGGATCAAACATTGCGTGCACGGGGGTTGCGGCAACTGGTATTTATTGGCAGTGATTCGCCTGGATTGGCTGAAACTGACTACGCCGCTACCCGTAACGCTTTGCAGCATTCGGATGTCATGTTGATTCCGGCACGGGATGGCGGCGTAGTGTTGATGGCCAATCGCCGTGCCTGGCCGGATTTGTATACTTTGCCGTGGAGCAGCGATCAGTTGGGAATCGCATTGACGGAAGCATGTTGTTTGGCCGGATACTCGGTGCAAACCGAGGGGCAAGGCTATGATGTCGATGAAGTGGAGGATTTTGTACAATTGATTGCATCATTGGCGCAGGATCACCGTCCCGCGCGGCGTGCACTCTTTGAGCTGGCAAAACGGATCGTTTCTACTAAGATAATCAATAATGCTTAAATTCAGTGTGGTGATTCCTTGCTATCACGACGAAGAGAAACTGGCGAATTTGCTCGCGCAGTTGTGCAGCTTGCCGTGCAAGCCCTATGAAATCATAGTGGTCGATGCCGCCAACAGTGATGCTTGCGCGCAAATCTGCATTCAGTTCCAAGTGTGGCGTATTGTCAGCGAGCCTTGCCGCGGGCAACAATTGCGGATTGCAGCGACACAGGCGACAGGTGATGTGTTGTGGTTTTTACATGCCGATGCGCAACTATCGACAGATCCGTTAGCGGCCATGGCAAATGCATTGGCGCAAGGTGCGCTCGGTGGTTATTTCCGTTTTCGTTTTGCTGCACCGCGCGATTGGCCGGCATGGATTCTGGAGCCGGCGATTGCATTGCGTTGTCGTTTCGGTGTGCCATATGGCGATCAAGGGATTTTTATTGTGCGCTCGATTTATCACCAAATCGGTGGACACGCACCCTGGCCATTATTTGAGGAAGTGCCTTTAGTGCGTGCGGTGCGACAGGCGGGCAAGTTTGTGCCATTAGCGGAACCTATTTTTGTCGACTCTCGGTGTTGGCAACGTGATGGCTGGTGGCAGCGTACCTGGCATAATCGATGTCTGGCGTTGAACTTTGCACGCGGTGTTGCCCCCCAACAGTTGGCTTCACGTTATCATTCAAAAAAAGACGCCTGAGTGCCATAATGGCGTTCATTACACATTGACAAGGACTAGCATGCAAGAGATTGTGCAAAAATATTATGGCGAAACACTGACCGGCTCTCAGGATTTACAAACCAATGCGTGTTGTACCGATGCCGGCTTGCCACATTTTGTAAAACCACTGTTGGCGCAAGTTCATGCCGAGGTACTGACGCGCTATTACGGTTGCGGCTTGGTTTTGCCCGAACTGCTGGCCGGTTTGACCATTCTGGATCTGGGTTGCGGAGCAGGGCGGGATGTGTATGTGCTGTCCCAATTGGTGGGGGAGAAAGGGCAGGTGATTGGAGTGGATATGACTGAAGAGCAATTGGCGGTTGCGCGTCAGCATGAACAATTTCACCAAAAGGCATTTGGTTACAAATGCAGCAACGTTCGCTTTCTGCATGGCTACATCGAGCGTTTGCACGAACTTGAATTGGCGGATGCCAGCGTGGACTTGATCGTATCCAATTGCGTCATCAATCTGGCGACGGACAAGGCGGCAGTATTGCGGGAAGCTTTTCGAGTGCTGAAGCCCGGTGGCGAATTGTATTTTTCCGATGTATACAGCGACCGGCGTATACCGGTTGCGCTGGCGAGTGACCCGGTGTTGTACGGAGAATGCCTGGGTGGAGCGTTGTATTGGAATGATTTTCTGCAGCTAGCGCGCCGACAGGGCTTTACCGATCCGCGCCTGGTCGATGATCGCCCGATTAGTATCGATAACGCGGCATTGGCGGAAAAAACCGGCAATATTCGTTTTTATTCAGCAACCTATCGTTTGTTTAAGTTGCATGATCTGGAACTGGCGTGTGAGGATCATGGACAAACAGTGGTATATCGCGGCACGATTCCGCATCATCCGCATGCGTTCAGACTGGATAAACATCACTTTATTGAAGCCGGTAAACAATTTCCCGTGTGTGGCAATACCTGGCGCATGTTGTATGACACACGCTTCATTCAACATTTCGACTTTTATGGCAATTTTGATCAGCATTTTGGTATTTTCCCAGGTTGTGGCATGGGGATTCCATTTGCGAATGGGGTAACGAGCGAACAATCCAGCGGGTGTTGCTGAGTATGGAGGATGCCAAAGTTGTTTCAATGTCCAATGCGCTCAGTGAAGAACGCGTGCGTTCAACGGCTTGGTATGTTACGCCCGATGACAAACCGCGCGGTTTCATTCATTCTCATGCACTAGAAGAGCTCTGGTTTCACACCGGCACTGCCTGCAATTTGGCCTGCCCTTTTTGTCTGGAAGGCTCCAAGCCTGGCGATAACCGCCTGCAGTTGATGCGTTTTGACGATGCTAAACCTTTTATGGATGAAGCCTTGACGCTGGACGTGCGGCAATTTTCTTTTACCGGTGGCGAGCCTTTCATCAATAAGGATATGATTCGACTCCTTGAGTACGCACTTCAGCATCGTCCCTGCATGGTGCTGACCAATGCCACCGAGCCATTGCTCAAGCGCCTGCCACAGTTGCAACTGCTGCTTGAACTGCCGCATTCAGTGCATTTCCGGGTTAGCCTGGATCATTTTCTGGCGGATCAGCATGACAAGGCTCGTGGCGAAGGCATGTTTTCGATGGCATTAGATGGTTTGTGCGCATTGCATGGCATGGGATTTAGCGTATCGGTGGCCAATCAAATGATTCCTGATCTGCCTGCTGATAAAGTGGCTAAGTGCTTTTCGGAAGTATTTCGCGGTGCAGGCTTGCCGACAGATTTGCCGCGTATCGAATTTCCTGATTTCCACCCGCCCGGAATAGAAGCCCTAGCGCCGCAGATCACCCAAAGTTGCATGGTGGATTATCAAACAGAAGCAACACGCAAGGAGTTTATGTGTGCATTCAGTCGCATGGTCGTGAAAAGCGAAAATGCCTGCGGGGTGTATGCATGCACATTGGTGGATGACGATGTTGATTATAGACTGGGCGCCACGTTGGCCGAGAGTCTGCAAGTGCCGGTCAGTTTGAAGCATCATCGCTGTTATAGCTGTTTTCGATTTGGCGCCTCATGCAGTGAAATGAAGCGATAAAGGAGGAAAAAGAAGAAAAATGAAACGACGTTGGTGGGTACTGATTTTGCTCGGCCTGCTGATGGGATTGTTCTTCATTCTCGAATGGGATCGGTTTTTCAACCTGGAAGCCCTCAAAGACCAGCATTTAGCGTTACAACAAGCTTATCGAACGGAACCTTTATTTGTCATTGGCAGTTATGCGACGATTTATATCGTGATGGCTTCATTATCCTTGCCAGGCGCCACCGTCATGACACTGGCCGGTGGCGCCATGTTCGGATTATGGATTGGTGTGCCGGTCGCATTAGTATCGTCTACCATTGGTGCTACATTAGCTTTTTGGACAGCGCGTTACATCTTGCGGGATGCCGTGCAACGGCGTTTTGGCGATCGTCTGAAAACTATCAATCAAGGTCTTGAACGGGACGGTGTGTTCTATTTATTTTCCTTGCGTCTGGTACCGATTTTCCCATTCTTTCTGATTAATTTATTGATGGGGTTGACTACGATTTCCAGTGCTACTTACTTTGGTGCTAGCCTGGCGGGTATGTTGGCCGGAACGATCGTGTATGTGAATGCAGGTACGCAACTGGCTTCCATTCATCATTTTTCGGATATTTTATCTCCGGCATTAATGATTTCATTTGTTCTATTAGCATTTTTCCCGTGGTTGGCGCGTTGGGGGATCGAATTACTCAAAACTCGTCGTTTGTATATGCGCTGGATCAAACCTACGCAATTTGATTGCAATCTGGTGGTGATTGGTGCCGGTGCTGCAGGATTGGTGGCCGCATACATTGCTGCAGCAACCCGTGCCAAAGTCGCTCTGATTGAGAACTACAAAATGGGGGGTGATTGTCTCAATGTTGGTTGCGTACCGTCCAAAGCGCTGATTCGTTCAGCTAGTTTCTTGAGACAGGTGCGAAATGCCACCTCACTGGGCATCGCGCAGACCAGCATTGAATATGATTTTGCGCAGGTAATGGCCCGCGTCCAGCGCGTGGTCAAAACTGTCGAACCGCATGATTCAATCGAACGTTATACCCAATTGGGGGTAGAAGTGTTGCAAGGCAAAGCTCACATCACTTCTCCCTGGTCGGTGGAAATCAATGGACAAACCTTGACCACGCGCGCCATTGTCATAGCAACTGGCGCGCGACCCATCGTACCCAATATTCCTGGTTTGGAATCAGTACCTTATTACACTTCCGATACTATCTGGTCATTGACTGAGCGACCGGAACGTTTAGTTGTGCTAGGCGGCGGTCCGATTGGCTGTGAATTGGCGCAAGCGTTTGCGCGCCTGGATTGCCAAGTGACTTTGGTGGTGCGCGGAGATTGTCTGCCGCGCGAAGATGAGGATGCTGTGATGTTGGTGAAAGCGGCATTGCAAGCCGATAGAGTGAATCTGCTGACGCACACCCAAGCACTGCGTTGTGAAACAGATAATGGAACTTACGTTCTGATTGTTCGTGGCAAGGGCGATGAGGAAATCAGGTTGCCATTGAACGCATTGCTATGTGCCGTTGGCCGAGTGCCACGCATTGAAGGATTCGGATTGGAAGAACTGGGAATTCCACTATCGAACAAGGGCACTATCGAAACCAATGCTTGGCTGCAAACCATTTATCCCAATATTCTTGTCTGTGGCGATGTTGCAGGGCCGTATCAGTTTACCCATACGGCCGCGCATCAGGCTTGGTATGCCTCGGTGAATGCGTTGTTTGGGGAGTTCAAGCGCTTCAAAGTAGATTATTCGGTGATTCCTTGGGCGACATTTACCGATCCCGAAGTGGCGCGCGTCGGATTATCAGAGAATGACGCAAAAGCACGAGGCATCGCGTTTGAGGTAACGCGTTTCAGTCTTGCAGATTTGGATCGTGCGATTGCTGACGAAGCTGCACACGGTTTTGTCAAAGTGCTGACGGTGCCTGGCAAGGATCGCATCTTGGGTGTCAGCATTGTAGGCGTACATGCCAGTGATTTATTGGCCGAATTTGTATTGGCGATGAAGTTTGGCTTGGGTCTGAATAAAATTCTCGGTACTATCCATACCTATCCTACCTGGTCAGAAGCGAATAAATACGTGGCGGGGGAATGGAAACGCGCGCATGCACCGAAATGGCTGCTGAAATGGGTGGAGAGATTTCATGTTCAAAGAAGAAAAGTCAAATCAAATTGGTGAGAGGTTTAATATTCCGTAGTAATAGAGACTGACCTTTATTTCGGGTATCTTGCAATTGAAAAGAAAACTACTTCGAAGTATTTGACTGTTTTTGCTGGCTGTATCAGAACTCATTGATTCTTTGACCTATTATTATCGGGCCGGTCATTAAAAAAGATTGATTGGAATCCCCTTATTTAAATCTTCGTCGCTGTGCAAATCTCACTGTTTAATTTACCCCTCAACTAAAAATCAGCTGTAGTATCTATTTGGCATATTGTTGATTAAATTAATATAGCTCTATTGTGCCGGTATAAATGTACTACTAAGACCGATACGTATGTACCAGAAAAAAAGGAATAATTTCCTATAGATTCAATAGAATAATAAACCTAATATGCTGACTGTGTTCAGTTAAAACCCAATGAAGCCTACCAGGCGATTGGTTTTTAAATTTTTTCTTTATTTACTCTATTGGAGATTCAAATGAGAAACAGCTTTAAACTGAAATTATTAGCAGCAGCAATTCTGATGACAAGTGGTATAACTCAAGCAGCGCCGACTGTGATGGGTAATTGGGGTGTTCACGATGATCCAGTTGAACATGCGAGTATACTTTTAGGGGCAAGTGTTCGTACGTTTGACCATGTGTTCACTTTTAATTTGCTAAATTGGAATGATCTCGTGTCTGTTGCAGTTACCAATGATTTTGGAAAGCTAAATATTAATGATGCCTCCTTACAGTTATGGAAAGAAATCAGTGCTGATAGTAACTATACTAATGATCTTTCCTTGGGTTCTTTTAAATTTGATTCTTCATCGGTAGGTTTTGATTTTGGCAACATGGGACCTGGTAACTATTATTATGAGATTACAGGTAATGTTTTAGGCTCAAAAGGCGGATCCTACACATTGGATTCCTACGTTACACCGGTTCCAGAACCAGAAACCTATGCGATATTGTTGGCCGGATTAGGTTTGATTGGATTCATGGCGCGGAGCAGAAAAGAAATGGCAGTATAATTCAGAACGATATTTCATCCAAAATGGGAGCTTCGGCTCCCATTTTTGTTGCTAGCAGGTTGCTGAAAATGTATTCGAGGCAGCCGATGCAAGGCAGGAACAAGTAAGAAAGTGCAGTTTTTGCCTAAATAAATGAGCATTTTTAGTCTGTTTTTAACATTGTAGCAGTGCAAATAGCTTTTCAACAAATGAAATAAAATTTTCCCCAAACGGCGTCAAATGGAGCCTATTGAAAGTTGGAAAACCGATCAATCAAAAGGAGAAGAGAGTCTAAATATGAATATTTCAACCATTGAAACCGATTTGGCTAAGAATGTGTTCAGTTTGCATGACAGTAAAGTCAGATTGAAGATAAAGGGTATATTCCATAGACTGAGAATATTCAGCATTCAGGTTTCATTACTGCAGGACAATCTGTATCCACACCACTCATAAATATTGAATAAACTCTTTGGGTGGCGTTCTCGTTATCCATCACCAAAACCACAAGATGGGACTTACATGGATACAGGTTGTTTAAAGCCAGTCATATGAGCATTTAATCCTGATGAGCCGGATTTTTCTCCTCCTGCATTTGAAATACAAAACGATCGTAACATTCACGGTACGTGTGTAAAGATATCGGGTTCATTAGTGACAGATATTCGATATGATTTTAGGATCGCGCAAATGTACGGCTTTATCGCATATTTCACACCCCTTGGGTCTGTGCAACTGATGGAGGTGAATGGCAAGCTTCTGTTCCTGGTTTGCTTCTTGGAATCTTTTAGATGATAAAACCATTGTGTAAGATGGACTGAGGTGTACCACATGTTTCCCTGTGGTCTTGCCGCGGGGATAGGTGCAGGGCGCGCGTGGAGCAAATTTATTAGGGAAGCGCTGATTTATTCGGTTTTTGAGAATTTTTAGCGTGCAAGTCATTGATTCTAATTGCGGCGGAATCTGAGAAAGCGAATTGATCAGCACTTTCTTAGATGTGTTCGATTGGAACGACCGAAAGAAATTATCAGTGTGGTTCTTTAGCTGTAAACTGGAGTTGTCCCATTTTGACGGATATTTTTTCATGGAATCGAGAAGGTCTCGACCGGTAAAAGCGAACTGCAGTTTA
>JAMXAE010000094.1 GCA_024281695.1 Nitrosomonas sp.
GCGGTTTAAGGCAGCAGTCTTGAAAACTGCCGTAGGGGTGACTCTACCGTGAGTTCGAATCTCACCGCCTCCGCCACGATGTATATTTAAGCAATTGGAATTAAATAGAATAATATTTTAATTATATCCTACACAGATTTATACCCATCTTATATCTCGCTGGTTGCGACGGACGCTACTGGATAAATGTGGAACAGGTATTGCAAAGTATTCTTAAGCTGAAATAATTCTAACTTTTTAGTTTTGTGTCAAAAATGTGCGTAGTATCCTATGATTGTTTAATTTCTTCTCCTTCAAACTAATTGAACAGAAGACTAAGTGATTTTTTGGGTCAGGTCGTATCTTAAACCTTTATTTCTTCGCTAATTGCAGTTGAGAATATCGGCAGTAACTCAGTAAAAATTATTTATGCAAGGCTCTAGACTAGCAGAGATAACCTGTTAGTCTAGAAAGATGTTAAGAAATAGTAAATTAAGTAATTATTCTGTTAAAAAGATAATTCAATGCTTTAGCATTGATATACCAGCCAGTAAAGCGGCACTGCTGTTAGGGAAGAATCGTAATACGATCGATCGCTGGTATGGCATTTTTAGGCAAGAAATCTATCGCCATCAGACTACCCTTAAAGACAAATTGTTAGGTAGAGTGGAAGTTGATGAAAGCTATTTTGGTGCGAAACGGCATCGTGGCTATCACGGCAAACTCAATCGTGGCCGTGGTACATTAAAGCAACCTGTATTTGGTGTGTTTGAACGAGATGGTAGGGTATACACCGAAATAGTGCCGGACTGTAAGCGCTTGACTTTACAAGCGGTGATACTGGGTAAAGTGTCCATTGAAAGTGTCATTTATAGTGACGGTTGGCGTGGCTATAATGGTTTGGTAGACGTAGGATACTCCAGGTATTTTCGTGTATCTCATGGTGATAATGAGTTTGCTCGTGAAGGGCATTGCCATATTAATGGCATCGAATCGTTTGGGAGCTTTACCAAGCGGCGGCTGGCAAAGTTTAACGGCGTGTCAGTTAATTTTGAGCTGCATTTAAAAGAATCAGAATGGCGCTGGAAAAAACATCCTGAGGAGCTTGCCAGTGAACTATGGCAACTCATCAGATTTTATTAATCTCTCTGCTAGTCTAGAGCCAAACAAATTATCATTAAGACTAAAATCAAGGTTATTCAATCTCTTGTGCATGTCATTTCCTGGAGTTCTGTAAACAAGTACTGGTGACCCTGAGTAGCCGGTTCGTGAATTCATGTCTAACACATAAGTATCATTAACTATACCTGTTGGCTGTTTAATACTGGCATAGAACTGATATTTCCAAATCTTGCTGTAGGATAATTCAATTCCTCGGAATCTATATTAATGTATCGACCTAGCATGAATACATCACCACCTATTCCTATAGTAATGAACGACCCCGCCCCAAGGGGCGAGGTCGTTCATTTATGTCTGTTTTGGCATCTAAAGTATTTATCCTAAGAAAGCAACATTCTCGTGTAACGTGAGCATTTGTTACGGCATATATATGAGATTTCCAAAGGCAACAATTCAGATTTATATTGCACAAAAAAACCACTGCCACCGAAATTTTCCTTTTTCTGCATCTTCTCTCGTTGGATACATAAAGAAAGTACAATCTGTTATATCATTAGGCAATCTAGGCATTCCAGCCCTCACAAATCTTGTGTATGGAGAACCCCTAGATGAATAAAAAGTTACTGGAATTTTGTCAAATTCAAGATTACTGAATAAGATATTTTTTATCATTTTATCTCTTCAAACATTTACTTGTTGTGAAGAGGTAAATGCCAAAATTTACCCAAAACTAGGAAGCAATAAATTCGAAACCTTGAATTTATGATTTGTTCCGGGTTTCCCTAATCAGTCCTCTGGGTTTATCGGAAGCTGATTGTGATTTCCTTTAAAAGAATCTGACTGGCGTTGGAAGAAACGGCCCGATGAATTTGCTAATGAGACTATGGCAACAACTTATCAGATATTAATAATCTCTGCTACTAGAGCCTACCCCCCTCTAGTATAAACACAATAATAGCTTGATATCCTATAATCGATGAGTCCTCCAGTACGTCGTATTGCCCACTTGGATATGGATGCTTTTTATGCGTCTGTTGAGCTTCTGCGTTATCCCGAGTTGCGTGGCCTGCCGGTTGTAATTGGTGGACGAGCCGAACACAAGCCTGTGATAAAAACTAATGGCAGCAAACATTTTTATAAGTTACGTGAATACGTTGGTCGTGGTGTCATCACAACAGCTACCTATGAGGCGCGTGCAGCGGGTATTTTTTCTGCTATGGGGGTAATGAAAGCGGCACAATTGGCACCAGATGCCATTCTTCTTCCAGTCGATTTTAAAGCTTACCGGTATTATTCGCGTTTATTCAAAGCAGCTGTTGCTAGGGTTACCTCCCAGATTGAAGATTCTGGTATTGATGAAATATACATTGATCTGAGTGACTTGCCCGATGATACTTTAACGCTCGCAAAGCGCATTAAGCTAGCAGTGAGAGATGCCACTGGACTTTCTTGTTCCATTGGTATCACACCGAATAAACTGTTATCAAAAATCTGTTCTGATTTAGAGAAGCCCGATGGAATCACTATCCTTGAGATATCCGACATTCCTGATCGAATATGGCCGCTATCGGTAAATAAAATCAATGGTATCGGTCCCAAAGCAACCCAAAAGCTGGCATCGCTAGGTATCACGACCATTGGTGAGTTAGCAAAAGCTGAGCAGAGTTTCCTTCAGATTCATTTTGGACGTAGTTATTCGTCTTGGTTATATGAAGCTTCGCATGGAATCGATCAACGCCCAGTGATCACTCATACGGAACCAAAATCTATCAGTCGAGAAACTACTTTTGAACGAGACCTCCATCCCAATCAGGATCGCCTTATCTTATCAAAGGCATTTGCAACGTTATGCATACAAGTCGCAGAAGATTTAAGTCACAAGGGTTATATTGGGCGTACTATTAGTGTCAAACTGCGATTTGAGGATTTTTACACAGTCACACGAGATTTTACGTTATCTGTACACACTAATGATTCAGTGTTAATACGCCGTGCAGCGAGAGAATGTTTGCGGCGTGTGCCGCTAAAGAAAAAACTTCGATTACTTGGGATAAAAGTTAGCTCATTGACTTCAATTCATTCCATGTGCGGAATTGGAGCTTCTCTTCAGAGGGAATTGCCATTTTTAACTTGAATGCTTTTCTACATCAGCAAGATAGTTACTTCTATCCTTCTAATAGTTGTGCTTGTGCGCGAGAATGTTTTATTTACGCTAAAATGAGCGGTTGTTCAATTTCAAAAGATCTCGTCGATGATACCGCTATTTACACCGCTAAAGCTTGGGGCATTCACTGTACCCAATCGTATCTTCATGGCGCCACTCACTCGCTGCCGAGCTGATGCCGAGCATATTCCGAATGCTTTGATGACTGAATATTATGTGCAGAGAGCTAGTGCAGGCTTGATTATTGCGGAAGCTACGATGGCAATCGAAGGTAATTCTGCCTTTTGGATGGAGCCCGGTATCTATTCCGCTAATCAGATCGCTGGCTGGAAACAGACTACTGATGCTGTGCATACCGCAGGAGGGAGAATTTTTCTTCAGATTTGGCATGGCGGAAGAGCATGTCATCCACTGCTCAATGATGGCGCCCAGCCCGTTGCTCCTAGTTCCATTGCTATTACCAATGATGAAGTACATACTCCTGAGGGAAAGAAACCTTATGTCATTCCACGAGAGCTGAGTGATGATGAATTACCTGGTATTGTTGCCGGTTTTAAAAAAGCCGCAGAAAATGCCAAGGCTGCGGGTTTTGATGGTATTGAAATACATGGTGCGAATGGTTATCTATTAGATGAGTTTCTGCGCGACGGAGCAAACAAGCGCACAGGTCCTTACGGAGGTTCCTTTGAGAATCGAGCGCGTCTGATGCTCGAAGTTCTAGAGGCGGTTAGTTTAGTGTGGGGAAGTGAACGAGTCGGATTACGCATTTCTCCGCTTAACAGTTACAATAGTATGATGGATAGTGATCCAATCGGTTTATCCATATGGTTGTCTACTAGACTCAATAAGCTTCATTTAGCCTATCTTCATGTTATGCGAAGCGATTTTTTTCAGCAACAAACTGACGATGTGATGACACCTATTCGTCGGCACTACAAAGGCGTGCTTATTGGTAATATGGGTTATACCGCCGAAGAAGCAAATCGCGATATTGCCGCAGGAAAAATTGATGCCGTTGCTTTCGGTGTAAGTTTCTTGGCTAACCCCGATTTGCCAGCGAGAATCGAAACAGGTGCAGCGTTGAATCAGCCCATTCCAGCTACCTTTTATACCTTCGGTCCAGAAGGTTATACCGATTATCCGACATTGAATGCTTTGTGATTACAAACATATTGCAATTTATGCCCAGATTACTGATTATTTTCTTATTTATTTTACTAACTGGGTGTCTAAAGATACCTCAAGACATAGAACCTGTTGAGGGTTTTGAGTTAAATAAGTATCTGGGTAAATGGTATGAAATTGCTCGGCTTGACCATTCATTTGAGCGTGGGTTGGATAACGTAACCGCCGAATATTCTCTGCGTGATGATGGTGGAGTGAAAGTCACTAATAGAGGTTTTTCGACGATAGAAAACAAATGGAAAGAAGTTGAAGGTAAAGCTTATTTGGCTAGGAATGAGAGAGAAGGCTATTTCAAGGTTTCTTTTTTCGGCCCATTTTATGGATCGTATATCGTATTTGAGTTGGATAAAGAAAACTATCAATATGCCTTTATAACCAGTTATGACAAATCGTATCTTTGGCTTCTGTCAAGAACACCGACAGTAAGTGATGAGTTGATCAATCGATTTGTTCAAAGATCTAAGAATCTTGGTTTTGAAACCGATCAATTGATCTTTTATAATTTAGAATAGGAATAAGCCTCAAACATAATCTAAGACGGATTAGTAAAGAATATCTTGCTAAGATGAATAGCATTTTGGGGTGTAGTTAAGTCTTAAGCGTTGTTTAATTTAAATGAATTAAATTAAACTATTAGCTTTCTGGAATTGTATCTTTTGAAGGTATTTTATGAATAAATATATATTATCAATGATTTATGCGGGATCACTAGTTGCTTCAAGTATACCTGTAGCATCTGCTGAGAAAGTTGCTGTTGTTGAAGATTTGGTATTTATAGCCAACAACAGCATTTCTGTGAGAAATATTTCTGATGGATTAGCTAATCAGTGTCTTGCAAGTCCCTTATTAGATATCCAAGGCAGACCGGTTACTCATGCAACGGATATCGTTATTAAAGGTAATGATGCAATTGTTACCACATCGACATTGGATGCCAATGGTGCTCCTGTCATTGATGTTGTCATTGTCGATGTTTTTAGTTGTTTAAAGACACAGTTAGGTTCTACGAATTGCGCTGCTAGCGTTGATTTAGATGAAGGTTCGTTAGTTATCCCTTGTGTTAAGCTCGGTAGTGATGTTTATGAGGTCCATATGGAAAGACGCGGTAACTCATCCAATTGGGAAGTTAATTTCTCTGGAAAGAATCCTATTTTTAGTCACAATAGTGAGGATAATGGTGGCGACGATTATAATAGAAATAGACGTGATTAATCGATATGAAAGCAATTTATTAAGATTTTAGTGGCACCATATAGATAATTTTGTTAGGCAATTATCCCATTGACATACGTTTATGTAATGGATTCTATCATGTACCATGTTATATCAAAAAAACGGACTTATTTGAGAGCTTGATATGACTAAAGAGAATGGTAATATTACAAAAGAATCGAAAAAATTGCCTCATAGGAAATCGCCAACATTCATAAGTGATCACGCAACCGGGGCGGCTTTGTCAGGACCGTCGAACGATGGATTGTTTCACTTGACGTTCTACTCTGATTCGATTTCAATTAGCTCTGAAACAATGATTCTTGATTCAAGCAAAGTAAATGACAATGGGATCGGTGAATCAATTTACAACTTAAACATAGAGCAAGATGATCTAGAAAACTTCAGAGAAGATAAAGCTAGGATTGCATTATCATTTTAATGCATTATATAGTTTAAGAGACTTGCTTAATAGACAAGTACAAGTATACGAACTTATAGGCAAGAATGAATCTCCTAAGTCATAATCATGTCTATATCAAGTACTGATGGAACATATAAAGAACCTAAGGAATTGAGACTTGTAAGTAATTCTGGAGGGAATTTTAAAGCAATAAAAAACTCTGATACAACCAGAAGAGATGGTGGAGGGTCTGATGGAGGAGGAGATATGGATAAAAGATTGAGTTTGTTAGAGTTAAGGGCATCTTACGTTGAAACGAATGTATATGAAATAAAGAACAGTCTAAATTCTCTTGATAATAAAGTATCAAATGTTCAAAGAGATTTAAGCAATGATGTTAAATGGCTAATTGTGTCAGGAATTGCAGCTTTGTTTACCGTATACATGGCAATAGGAAGTTCTTTAGATAAAGAAATTTCTACCTTAACGAAACAAATATCATCTCAATTAGCATCTGTTAGCGACCAGATTAAAGAACTAAAGAGCGTCGGGTATAACTCAAATTCCACCCACGCAGTGTCGCAAGAAGAGAAAAAATGACAACACTTAGGCAAGCTAAAGAGCAGGGGAAATTAGAAGAATTTATCAAAGAGCATGAGAAAGATGCTTCTGGTGATAAGGATATATTCGATAAAGCACTAGCTGCTATTTCTCATCCTGAAAAGTTGAAATCAACTCAGGAAACATCTGTTCAGGATTCTTCCGAGAATTAAACCGGTATTCAAATTCTTTGGCGTATTTGGCTAAGTGTTTTTCAGAAACATGAATGTGTGTGCTGCGAATGCTTTTCTTCAAATGTGCCCAGTATCCTTCAAGGCTATTAACATGGGTTTCGCCGTTCACGTATTCGCCAGCACCATGATTAACAGTACTATGAATATACCCAGCTTCATCAAGCCCGTGATATGTTTTAAGCTCATCAGTGTTAACAGTGCTGCCAGTTTCTACGTTTGCATCAATGATAGGGCGTAACGTTTTGCGTTTAGCATTTGGGACAACGTGAGTCATTACATCCCCATCACGTTGCATCATGCCAAATATAACAGCTTTACCTGCGGCTCCACGTCCACGTTTACCAGGGCGCTTGCCGCCGATATATGTTTCATCTATTTCAACGTGCCCAGATAAAGGAGATTCGCCATCAACATTAGCCATATGTTCTCTAATCTGCTGCCCCATGCGGTAAGCACATTTATATGTTACGCCTAGTTGTCTTTGCAATTCTTTACCAGATACGCCGTGGCGTGTAGTGGTGAATAGGTAAATTGCATAGAACCAAAGTTGTAATGATGTTCTAGATTTTTCAAACAATGTGCCAACTGTAGGGTGAAGATGATGGCCGCACCATTGGCAAGAATAAGCGCGTTCAGATTTGATTGAATACCATTTAGCTTCACGTTCGCATTTTGGGCATTTGTGACCTTGTCCAAAGCGTACATTAAACAAGTGTTCCAAGCATGATTGGTCATCTGGAAACTGTTTAAAGAACTGACGAAGTGTAATTGGTTTCATGTTGCTGATCTCCTAACGATGGGATTAGTATATAGAAACCGTTACCGTATGTCAAAGGGATAATTACCTTTTGTTATCTGGAATGAGTACCCATTTAAATGTTAAGTTATTATTAAATAGGTACTCATTTAAATGCTAAATAAGCTCACTCATTTTTATTCTGTTCGCAAGGCATCGACAGGGTTTAGTTTTGCAGCACTCATCGCCGGCATCACTCCTGCTGCAAGCCCGATTAATATCGATAAACACAACGCACCAAGAACATAATCCCATGGAATATTAACGGGGAGACTGCTAATCAGAAATTTTAGCAGCCAAGAAATGCTTACTCCAATAAATAATCCTGCTAAACCACCTATAGTAGAAAGTGCAATTGATTCGAGTAGAAACAAAATACGAATACGTGCGCGAGTTGCGCCTAGCGCGGTGAGTAAGCCGATTTCCGATACCCGCTCAGAGACCGCAATATGCATCAGTGTGACCATGCCGACTGCGCCAACCAACAAGGAAATGCCTCCCAAAACAGCAACGGCAAACTTTAAT
The DNA here is from genome assembly GCA_024281695.1 of Nitrosomonas sp. Classification (GTDB taxonomy): domain Bacteria; phylum Pseudomonadota; class Gammaproteobacteria; order Burkholderiales; family Nitrosomonadaceae; genus Nitrosomonas. The sequence continues at coordinate 8,181 of JAMXAE010000094.1, forward strand.
GCATTTAGTACGGTTGATAACGTGCTGAGCATCTGTTTTTGCGGTGTAATGGTGAAATCCTCACGTCCATGCTGTGCAACGAGAATACGTTGAATATCTTCTATCACTGCCTGTATTGGCGCGTCAGGGAAGTATGAAAAATTAATTTCCATTACACCTTGTCGATTGAATACTTCCAATGCACGGGTCGTAGGCATAAAAACTGTGTCATCCAGATCGAAGCCGAGCACCTGACCTTTGGAAGCCATCACACCGATGATGCGAAAACGCGATCCACCGACTTGCAACAGAGCGCCGAGCGGATTGGTATCACCAAATAATTCCGTGCGCACTTTTGCGCCAAGTACGACGTATGCGCGTGGATTGCGTGGATCATCATCGGGTAAGAATTGCCCGATCTCGATTCGCATGTTAAATGCTTTTGCAAAATTCGGCCCTTGACCATAGGCGGTCACACGTCGACTGCGACCTTGTGCACGTATTTCTGCATTTCCAACCACATTGGCATTGGTATATTGTGCGTAGCGACTTTGCTTTAGCGCCATCGCGTCCTCAATCGTTAATAAACGCGCGCTGCCGATAGCACCCAAAGAGCCGCCGTGAGTGTTAATTTTCCCAGGGTTAATATTGACAATATTGGTGCCGAATTGAGTAAATTCCGACAACACAAAGCGTTGAACACCATCGCCGATCGATGTGAGCAGAATCACCGCAGCGATACCGATTGCGATACCGGATGCCGATAAAATCGTGCGCAGACGATGCGCCGTTAATGAATGAAAGGCGAAGTGGAACGTATCGATGGTATTCATTATTTGCTTAGAGTTGCATAGAAATCGGTATTTCCTACTTGTTTAGTGTACCAAGTTAGTGATGCGCTTGCATGAATGCCTAGCAACCGCCGCTCTTATTACGGAATATTGAGCATAATAGCGATCACATGAGTCTTGCGATTAATACAGAGAAATGTTTCTAAAGCTTGGCAGAGCCAATAACTATTGGCTCTGATTGAACTGAAATTAAATGATTCTCTACCGGGTCGTGGGTATATTTGACAGTCAATTCGACTTCCAGTACATTCAGCCTCCCCATAAAAGAGTGTTTACTTTACCTATATATGCCTAGCATGAGTCTATGGATGTGGAGATCTGTCTGCCTTGTTATTTGGCGTACCAACCTGAAAGAGGTCATGATGCGTTTGTTTCGAATGTCTTTGCTTCCATTATTTGCTATAGTCGTTTTCGCACATTCCTCTTTTTCATTTGCGAACGGGAATTTTAAACTTAACGCAGCGGGTGCATTCTTTAAAACGACCGATGCATCTGGTTGTATCGAGACCACGATTGACATCTCGGGTCAGCGGCAGGTCGGGAAATGGGCTACAACGTCATTAGTCGAGACCTTTATTCACCGACGCGATACTTGCCAAGGGATCGATCTTATCCGAGCTTCTGAATCTGGAGACCAGCATGTCGAGATTGAAGCACATTCACTGTTCCGCTTCGATGTCCAGGGTTCGGTAACCGTTTTCGATTTTGTGACACAACAATCCTACGTCATGGATGTTGATCTGGCATGGGTGGGTCAGGGTAATATTACGACCACGAATAGTTCGAATCAGCACTCCCAGATTCGAGATGCGACCGCTAAAGGAGCGATTCTGTTCAATGGCGGGAATCTAGTAACAGGGAGAAGTTTTTCCGCTTCGATTGAACAGATCAAGACTCACTCAAACTGAGAACCTTACATCGCCCGATACCAAAGATCTCATAAAGGTGGTTTTAGGCAGCTAGTCCCTGAGATTGTCGGCGAACGGCGACGTCCGAATTATAATAACGACATAAAAGACAAAGATAAACTGGCAATGCACAAGGCGATGCTATTGCTGGCTGGACACCGCGGATGGCGGGCTGTGCAAATAATTACGTCCTTATTTCTGGTCAGTGTGTATTACAAGGCAATTCCGAACCACGAGTACCAACCACCGCTGATTGGAATTCTAAAGAGTCACTTTTAAATGATTCGCGCTTTGTTCCTGAGCTAAATGAGAAGGGCATACCACTGCCGACAAGCGGCATCCCCACCTTAAATGCCGATCAAAAGAAACGTTTAGGCGTTGATACTGAACCAACCAAGGATTCATCCGGAAATGTCACCGACAGGCAGGAAACAGTCACATCCATTGAAGCCGTCGACGCTGGCACATCGGCTAATCCTGGGCGCGTGATCATCAAGGAAACGGTCACCAAGATCCAAAACGATAACAATAACATGTAGATCAGCTCCAATACTTCTACCAGATACAGTTCCCAGCCACAAACCGAGAACAAGCCGCAGACTTATGAAATCAAAAACAATGATCAAAACCTGCCTGAGCTAGTCAATTTCGAGCATGGCGCTATATTGGTGATTGATGAAGTGCAAAAAATCTGGCCGGCCACCGGTTCCAAGGTTAGCGACGATATCAAAGAACTCTCCGTACACCGGCATTATGGCCTGAGTTTCTTTCTGATTACGCAATCGCTGAACCTGATACACAGAAACGTTCTTGCACTGGTTGACCGTCATTTGCACATCCGGCCAACCTGGGCAGGACGCAAAATTTATGAATAGGCTGAATACTGCAGAAATCCTGCGGCACAGAGCAATAAGGATGCTGCCATCACGTTCAGTTACAAACTGCCTAAAGACTCGTTCCAGTTGTATCACTCAGCAACGCAGCATGTAAAACCAGTTAAGCGTGTACCGATGGCGTTTTATGTGTTTGTTATTGCATTAGTGTTAACAATAGCATTCATCTACTACTCGGCATCCAGGGTAATCAACAAAAAGTCTGATGAGGACAAAAACGCTTTATTTGCAACTGCGAATGCCGCTGAAGCAACACCAAAAAAAGAAGAAAAACCTACATTAGCAGAGAAGGGCACGCAACAAGAAAACTCAGTGAAGGTATTGCAACCGTTACCTTTTTATTTCGATACACAATTGCTCACTGCATCTATAGACTGGTCGAAGGTTTCAGCTTGTCTCAGCAGTAAATCCAGTTGTGTTTGCTATGGGCTATCGATGGAAAGAATCATCGTGCCAAAAGAATCCTGTGAACTGGCGGTTAGTAATGGTTGGAGCCGAAAGAAAACTTAAAAATTCATGAACTGTTCAGCTTAATTGACACATAGTACAGACTTATATTGCTAATAAGAAGGCTAACAATGATCAATAAATCTAATATAAGTATGTACGGTTTAATAGTTTGTATTGCTCTAACAATAGGTTGTGTGTCCGTTGAAGAGCAGCGTCAGAAAACAGCCAATTACTGTAATAAACTAGGCCTGAAATACGGTACTTCTAAATTCTCAGATTGTTTATCACGACAAAATCGATATATTGGTACTTCCGAGCAATGTCTACGGGATTCTCGTTTTGGCCCTTCTAATAATTTTGGAACATGCATGGATCGAAGACTTCGTTGAATTTATCATTAATTACCTAAAATTATTTTGATTAATCTTGCATCTAAACTGTTCATTATGTTATCCGGGGTATGATTGATCCATAATAACTTCGATTTTCTGTCTCTGATTTCACTACATAGCTAAGCGGGTTTATATCCTAGGGTCTATTGATGTTTTGAGGTAAGTATTTAATAGGTAGAAACAAACTCGTAATATTGGGGTTCCCATACCACCAACAAAACGAGTTTG
>JAMXAE010000095.1 GCA_024281695.1 Nitrosomonas sp.
GGAAAGTTATGCCAGCCATAAAATAAAACGCTTGTTATTGAGGATGTCATTTTTGAGTGATTGTTAAGCACAACGTAGGAATTGCGCGCCAGCACTAACCGCGTTCATAATTCCAATTATTATGAAAATCGCTTAGTCTATCCATAAGGATAATTTATTGAGCGTGTCGCTGTTTATAGTAAACTCTGCGTTCACTTGATAGAATTAACATTTTTTCAAAATAAATCAGATTATATTATTTACTTAGGATTGTTCATGAATACCGAAGATTTTCGTCCCTCCAAAAAAGCCACCGTATTTTATCCACCGCAACGTATTCTGATGGGCCCCGGACCTTCCGATACGCATCCGCGCGTACTCAATGCGATGGCGCGTCCGACATTAGGTCACCTTGATCCTGTTTTCACCGAAATGATGGAAGAAATTAAAGGCTTGATGCGTTATGCATTTCAAACCAAGAATCTGATGACTTTCCCGGTTTCCGGGCCAGGGTCAGTAGGTATGGAGATGTGCTTTGTCAATATGATTGTTCCCGGTGACAAAGTCATCGTGTGCCGCAATGGTGTATTTGGTGGTCGTATGATCGAGAACGTGGAACGTCATGGCGGTGTTGCGGTTGTTGTGGATGATAAGTGGGGTGAGCCGGTCGATCCACAGAAGGTTGAAGATGCACTCAAGAAAAATCCAGACGCCAAAATTGTTGCCTTTGTTCATGCCGAAACATCAACAGGTGCGCAGTCCGATGCCAAAACGCTATGTGAAATTGCCCGCAAATATAATTGTTTGACAATTGTTGATACCGTTACTTCTTTGGGTGGAACTCCGATTAAAGTGGATGAATGGGGAATCGATGCGATTTACTCTGGCAGTCAGAAATGCTTGTCCTGTCCTCCAGGTTTGTCGCCAGTTAGTTTTTCCGAACGTGTAACCGATCTGGTTAAGAATCGTAAGACGAAAGTGCATAGTTGGTTTATGGACATCAGTCTGCTGTTAAATTACTGGGGTTCATCAACACGTACTTATCATCACACAGCACCGACCAATGCACTGTATGCGTTGCATGAATCCCTGTTGATGTTATCTGAAGAAGGATTGGAGCATTCCTGGGCGCGTCATCGGCACAATTATGAAGCGTTGAAAGCCGGTTTTGCCACGCTGGGTATGAATTATGTAGTTGCAGAGCAACATCGGTTACCGCAATTAAATTCTGTTTTTGTGCCTACTGGTGTGGATGAAAAAGAAGTGCGCCGTCGCTTGCTGGATGAATACAGCCTTGAAATTGGCGCCGGTTTAGGTGATTTTGCTGGTAAAGTTTGGCGCTTCGGTCTGATGGGTACATCCAGCCGGGTAGAAAATGTGATTTTTTGCCTTAATGCTTTGGAAAGCATTTTTTCTGATATGGGAATGAAAGTTGAGCGTGGTGCAGCCGCCGCTGCCGCTCATCAGAACTATGCCGCCAACCCTATGTTTTAAAGGTTCTCTAGGGCTAGTAGCCATTTAACCATTCTTTGCCACTTTCTTGTCGTATAGATGAGAAAGTGGCACATGCTTTTTAACGACTTATAACGGATAATCCGGTCACTATGGTTTTGGATTTTCCCCTATCAACGATAGTAGCTGCGCCGCTCCTATCGTTTGCTATTTCGTTTTTCTCAATTTTGTGGTTGATCAAGAGAAAAGCTGATTGGGTGCTGGATCTTCCTAACTCGCGCTCGCTTCACTCTGTGCCAGTCCCACGTATTGGTGGTTTAGGTCTATTGTTTGGAGTAATCATTACATGGTCATTTTTTTCGGTGATCATGCCTACTCCAGTTTGGATAGGTATTGGCTTGTTATTAAGTATATCTTTGATTGATGATATCTGGCATGTACCGATCTGGTGTCGATTGTTAGTACAAGGCATGGTTGCAGCAGGATTCTCTACAGCTCTTTTGCTGAATATCTATGGTTGGATGACTGTAGTGTGTATTACGGTGGCTATTGTCTGGATGTCGAATCTTTATAATTTTATGGATGGTTCGGATGGGCTAGCAGGGGGGATGACAGTGATTGGGTTTGGATATTATGGCTTATTTGCTTACCTGGCAGGGGATTATGATTTTGCTGTGATAAATTTTTCAATAGCTGCCGCAGCCATGGCTTTTTTGTTTCATAATTTTTATCCAGCACGTATTTTTCTGGGAGATGTGGGGGCTATTCCGCTTGGATTTTTGGCTGCTGTATTGGGTATACTTGGTTGGGTAAATAATTTGTGGTCAATATGGTTGCCGCTATTGGTATTTTCACCTTTCATTGTAGATTCTACAGTGACCCTCATCAAACGCTTATTGCGCGGAGAAAAAATCTGGCAAGCTCATCGTGAGCATTATTATCAACGCATGGTACAAAGCGGTTTGGGACATCGTAATACCGCATTAATGAGTTATGGTTTAATGTTTGTAGTGGGCGGGAGTGCTGTATGGGCAGGACAGCAAGATGAGAGGGTACAATACTGGTTTGCTATGATGTGGGGAAGTGTTTATTTGATATTAATGTTTATTTCTGACTGGAATCAGAAATATTATTCCGATCGAGGATAACATGTTTGCAAGCAAATTCGGAATTCGTACATTCATTGCTTTCACTCATGATTTCGTTGCTGTTGCTGTGGCTTGGTGGTTGGCTTATTTATTCCGCTTTAATTTTGCGATTCCTTCTTCGTCGCTAGTCTTCTTTAAAGAAACGCTGCCATGGATTGTACTTATCCAGGCCGGTATGTTTCTATGGTTAGGGTTGTACAGGGGATTATGGCGTTATGCCAGTATGCCTGATTTGAAGAGAATTTTTGTGGCGTTGGTAATCGGTACAGTAACTGTATTACTGGTATTGTGGCTGCTTGGCCGAATTGTCAATATTCCCGGTGCAGTCATCCTACTTGCTCCATTGCTGCTGTTACTGATCATGGGCGGTAGTCGCTTAATTTATCGTGCATGGAAAGAGCGTCGCTTGTATAGTCTTGAGAGCTATGAGGCGAAGCTGGTTTTAATACTCGGTGCGGGCAGTACTGCGATGAGCTTGGTGAAAGAATTAGCTGGAAGTCGTGATTGGCATGTCGTTGGAATGTTGGATGATGATCCTAGGAAATTAGGTACGCGTTTGCAAGGTGTGCGCGTACTGGGAATGATCAAAGAATTGCCACACTGGGTGCAAAAGCTGAATGTAGGGCATGTCATTATTGCCATACCATCTGTTGCCCGTCGAATACATCGTCAAGCCTTAGAGGTGTGTTCAGAAATTGGTGTAAAAGCAATGACGGTGCCTTCATATGTGGATCTGATTAGTGGTAAAACCACTGTGTCAAAGATACGCGAGATAGAGCTGGATGATTTACTGGGTAGAGCTCCGGTCGTTCTAGATGATGACGGATTGCATGGTTTGCTAGCAGGAAAAGTAATTTTGGTGACCGGTGCGGGCGGTTCAATTGGTTCAGAATTATGTCGGCAGCTTGTCGCATTCAAGCCGGATCGTATCGTGTTTCTCGAGCTAAATGAATTTGCATTGTATAACATCCAAGAAGAATTCTTGCTACGTTTTCCTGAGATCGGTATGTCGTTTGTCATTGGTGATATCAAAGATCGTGCGCGTATGATGCAATTATTTACGCAGTTTCGACCTTCGGTTGTATTTCATGCCGCCGCTTATAAGCATGTGCCACTGATGGAACAAGAGAATGCTTGCCAGGCTTTACTCAATAATGTTTTGGGTACTTATATATTGGCCCAAGTGGCGGTCAGTTTTGGGGTGGAGAAATTTGTCTTGATCTCAACGGATAAAGCAGTTAATCCAGTCAGTATTATGGGAGCTAGCAAGCGCCTAGCTGAAATGGTGTGCCAAGCTCTGCAGCAATCTATTTCAAAAAAACAAACGCATGATCAGAATAATTCATTCCATCAAACCTGTTTTGTGATGGTACGTTTTGGCAATGTATTGGGTAGTACCGGCAGTGTTATTCCGAAATTTCGCGAACAGATTGCTAAAGGTGGTCCAATTACAGTCACGCATCCAGAAATGACACGCTATTTCATGTCCATTCCGGAAGCTGCACAATTGGTTTTACAAGCCGGATTGATGGGGGGTACCAACGGTGGCGGAGAGATATTTGTGCTGGATATGGGTGATCCGGTTAAGATTGTCGACCTTGCCAATGATCTGATTCATTTGTCCGGATTGGGAGAGGAAGATATTCGTATTGTATTCAGTGGATTGCGGCCTGGAGAAAAGCTGCATGAAGAACTGCTGGCAGCCAGCGAGAGTACGTTACCAACACCGCATCAGAAATTACGTATTGCTCAAGCACGTGAGGTTGATGAACAGTGGTTGTCAGATTTGGTTACTTGGCTAAATGAAGTGACCGTATTGAGTGATCAAGAAGTTCGAGACCAATTTGCAAAATGGGTACCTGAATATACCAATAAGGAAGTAGCGCATTAATTAGCGGAACTGTTTTTCAGCATCATAACGATGCTGAGTCGAATTGCTTATCTTTGTTTTGGAGAGAATTTGATAACTCTAGGTTATTTGAGATATGTCCATTTTTTAAAGGAATAATGCGGTCTATTTTTCTTAAATGAGGAATATGCTGATTGAAAATGAGTGTGGTGCGATCTTTTATCAAAGTTTCTATAGCTGGAAACAGGTGGTCAAAATCAGATTCCCCTGCTGTGAGTATTTCATCCAAAATGACTATGGGTGAATTTTTAAGTAATGCGCGTGCGATGGCAATTTGTTGAAGTTGTTTTTTATTGACTTCTGCTCCTTCTTTATCAATGAGAGTCTGTAGACCTTCAGGCATTTTCCGAATAAATTCCATTGCGTGCGAAGCTTGTGCTGCGGCGGTAATCTCTGCTTCGTTTGCACATCTCATGGCGCCATAGGCAATATTGCCAGCAACCGTTTCATCGAGTAAAACATTATCCGCCGAGACTATTGTGATATTCGCGTGCAAGTTGCTTAACTTGATGTCGGCAAGAAGGTAATTATCCAACAGAATTCTTCCACTGGTGGGTTGTTGTAAACAGAGTATCAGGTCAATGAGTGCATTTTTTTCATTTTGGGTATAGCTCGTGAAGACAATAATTTCACTTGGCTTTATGGTGAGAGTGAAATGATTCAGAATAGGATTGTTTTGAGCATCATTGCAAAGAATTACTTCTTCAAATGCTAATTTTCCATCGACGCGTTGAATACTTTGAGTACCCGACTCTTGCTCGGATGCTTGATCAAGAAATGAGAATATGGCTTCTAAGATTTTCTGCTCATGTTCAAGCCGATTGGGTAAACTTGTCAAGCGTTGGGTCGGGATAACGAGTAGTAGTACTGCCGAAATGATTGCGCCTACTTCATCCAAACTCAGTTCGTTATTCAGAGTTTGTTGCGTGATAAAATAAGTGATAGCTATCAGAATCAATGCGGTGATTACTTGACCCAAAGGTGCAATCGTTGATTTTACTATGGCTTGTTGCATTTCTTCGTGATAAATGGGTTCAGCAATTTTGCCAAGGCGCTGACTTTCATTTTCTTGACCACCATCTAGTTTGATTTTTCTGTAATGTTGGGCTGATTGTATTAAGTGTTGAACCAGGTTTTTAGACGTGAGTAAGTTTTTCTGATTGAATTTATTTAGATGACCCTGCGTTATTTGAATAATCAATAGGATCAGTGGGGATACCAGTAGTACTAGTAATAAAAATTCTTGATTCAGATAGAGGGTGCAAATAATTAATCCCATGATGGTCAAAGAATCTTGAACCAAGATAGTGATATAGCGAGCGGTAATGTGAGTAACTCGATTGATATTGGATATCAGTGTGTCGATTTCATTATTTCTGTTGAGCTGATCGTAATAACCGACAGGCAGTGATAGAAGCTTGTTAAAAATATCCATACGCAAGTCGGCGCCCAATTTGCTACTTGCTTTGTTAATAGTATAGATACTGAGATAGCTTGCGATCCCGCGCGTAATAAACAGTGCAATAATTGTCAGCGATGTTATCTGTATCGATAATTGGTCTTTCTGGATAAATGTATTGCCAAGCAACTGTTTAATGAGTATAGGTAGCGATGCCATGGTTAATGCCATGATCAGCATGGCAACTAATGCGAGCAAGAGTAATTTCCAGTAAGGAACAAATCTTCTTGATAAACGGAGGTAGAGTTGTTGGTGAATCATAATGAGTTATTTTACATGAACAGTCAGCGGATTTTGTATCGTGCAATTATCTAGAATGTGAAGCATATATAGTACAATCACAAATCTTTTTTAAAATTAATTCAGGTGAAAGTTCATTACCTAATGATCTGATGAACATCTGGATTTTATTTATGCAAAAATCCAATATTCTATATACAGCAAGAGATTCTTTAAAACCCATTCTCCCCCAACGAAAAGGGATTGTACTTGCAGGCGGTTCTGGTACAAGGCTCTATCCAGTGACGCAAGCTGTCTCCAAACAGTTGTTGCCTGTGTTTGATAAACCGATGATTTATTATCCTCTCAGTACATTAATGCTGGCCGGGATTCGGGATATTCTGGTCATTTCAACACCGCATGATGTTGGAAACTATGAGCGGCTTTTACGAAATGGCCATCAATGGGGATTGAATATATCGTACGCCGAACAACCATCACCCGATGGCCTTGCGCAGGCGTTTCTCATCGGTGAATCATTTATTGGCAACGATTGGTCTGCGCTTGTATTGGGCGATAATATTTTTTATGGGCACGATTTTCATCATTTGTTGACCAATGCAATGAAGCGCACACAGGGTGCCAGTGTTTTTGCCTATCATGTTCATGACCCAGAGCGTTATGGCGTCGTTGAGTTTGATGCGCAGGGCAGTGTGATTAATCTGGAAGAGAAACCTCAGCGACCCAAATCCAATTATGCAGTGACGGGTCTATATTTTTACGATCAGCAGGTGGTGGATTACGCCAAGAGCCTTAAGCCATCGGCGCGCAATGAGCTGGAAATTACTGACTTGAATCGTGTCTATTTGGAGCAATCTGCACTCAGCGTTGAAATTATGGGGCGTGGTTACGCGTGGCTTGATACTGGCACGCATGAATCTTTATTGGATGCTAGTCAGTTTGTTGCCACGATTGAGCATCGACAAGGGTTAAAAGTCGCTTGCCCGGAAGAAATTGCATTTAGACGAAAATGGATAGATGCGGCGCAATTAGAGAAACTTGCAATGCCTCTAGCCAAGAATGGGTACGGGCAGTATTTGCTGCAAGTGTTAAAACGTGAGTTTTGATTAAGCCCTAACACTAATAATAAGAGGTTTGTGTGTACTATGAAATTAACTCGATTGGCTATTCCAGAAGTTATCTTATTTGAACCCCGCGTTTTCGGCGATGAACGTGGATTCTTTTTTGAAAGCTTTAATCAAAATGAATTCGAATCAGCAGTCGGTGAAAAAATAAACTTTGTACAAAGTAACCACTCCCGCTCTGCTCAATATGTTTTGCGTGGGTTGCATTATCAAATCAAACAACCTCAAGGCAAGCTGGCACGTGTAGTAGTGGGGGAGGTGTTCGATGTGGCGGTCGATATTCGTCGCTCATCACCCACCTTTGGGCAGTGGGTGGGTGGGATACTGAGCGCAGAGAATAAAAATCAACTATGGATTCCTGCAGGTTTTGCACATGGGTTTATCGCCCTTTCCGATTATGCTGAGTTTCTATATAACACAACTGATTACTGGGCACCTGAACATGAGCGTTGTATTGTGTGGAACGATACAACTTTGAACATTGACTGGCTTCTTGCTGGTGGGCAGCAACCCGTTCTTTCTGCGAAAGATGCATGCGGAACCGCCTTTAATGTTGCCGAAGTGTATGATTAGCTATTGATTAATGGCTAAACAGAAAACGATTTATTCATGCACCGAGTGCGGTGGACAAACTCTGAAATGGCAAGGCCAGTGTCCGCATTGTCAGTCATGGAACTCGTTGATAGAAACCATCGCAGAAAAATCTGTTTCGCGTTTCAGTCCAGTATCTGAAAGTGACCAGGTACAAAATCTAAGTGATATCGAAGTGCGTGAAGAGCCGCGTTATCCAACCGGAGTGGATGAGCTTGACCGAGTTCTAGGAGGCGGCCTGGTGCAGGGGGGAGTTGTGCTGCTAGGTGGGGATCCTGGTATTGGTAAGTCGACGTTATTGCTGCAAGCACTTGCGCACATGTCTACTGATCGTTCTGTGTTGTATGTGAGTGGTGAAGAATCGGCGCATCAAGTAGCTATGCGCGCCAAACGCCTAGCGTTGAATGTGCAGACAGTCCATTTATTGGCTGAAATTCAGCTAGAGAAAATTCAATCTGTTCTGATTGAACGAAAACCAGCCGTTGCGGTGATTGATTCCATTCAGACGATCTATTCGGAAGTATTGCAGTCGGCGCCTGGATCTGTCGCGCAAGTGCGCGAGTGTGCAGCGCAATTAACACGCCTGGCGAAGGCAAGCGGAATTTGCATTATTCTGGTTGGTCATGTGACCAAGGAAGGTGCATTGGCCGGTCCGCGTGTGCTGGAACATATGGTGGATACAGTATTGTATTTCGAAGGCGATATGCATTCCAGCTTTCGCATGATTCGCGCATTCAAGAATCGTTTTGGTGCGGTGAATGAGCTGGGTGTGTTTTCCATGGGAGAGAAAGGTTTGCGCGAGGTTAAGAATCCTTCCGCATTATTTCTTTCACACCACGATGCACAAGTTCCAGGAACCTGTGTCATGGTGACGCAAGAGGGAACACGCCCATTGTTAGTGGAGATACAGGCTTTGGTTGACGAAGCACGCTCACCCAACCCGCGGCGATTGTGCGTGGGATTGGAACAAAATAGGCTGGCTATGCTATTGGCGGTATTACACCGCCATGCGGGTATTCCTTGCTATGACCAAGATGTTTTTGTCAATGCGGTTGGTGGTGTGAAGATTACTGAACCCGGTGCTGATCTGGCAGTAATGCTGGCCATCGTTTCTTCACTCAAAAACAAACCCTTGGCAGAGAAGATGATCATCATTGGTGAAGTTGGCTTGGCTGGTGAAATACGCCCTGTGCAACGGGGACAGGAAAGATTAAAAGAAGCGGCGAAACTGGGTTTCAAACAAGCCATCATTCCGTTGGCCAATAAACCCAAACAATCGATTCCCGGCATCACGATCATTTCTGTGGGGCGCATTAAGGAAGCTGTTGCGCAAATGTACTAGTATGCTTAGTGCGAACGAACTGATGAGAAAGAACCAATATTTCAGGAGATTCTTGGGAATATCGGTTTTGGTCGTTGTGGCTGCGATGATCCTACCGCCCATTTCGCAATCGCCCGATTATCACCAATTCGCCGATCAGCGCAGTTTTCTCGGTATTCCCAATTTTAACGATGTTATTTCTAACTTAGCTTTTTTGTTTAGTGGCAGTGCTGGGCTAGTGTTTCTGTGGCAGGTTTATCGAACACCTGCACAAACAACATTTCATGAGATTAAAGAATGCTTGCCGTACGGTGTTTTGTTTCTCAGTGTAGCTGCCGCCGCGTTCGGATCAATGTATTATCACTGGACGCCGGATATAGATCATTTGATGTGGGATCGGTTGCCCATTGTCATCGGTATTGCCGCTTTGCTATCCGCAACGCTGGTTGACCGCATAAGCCTGGCTGTTGGTCAGTGGACATTGCCCCTGCTCCTCGTTTTAGCCGTATTTAGCGTATTGCATTGGTATTGGACTGAGCTTAAGGGCGCAGGTAACCTGAACTTTTATATTCTAATGCAGTTCTATTCAATCCTGCTGATTGTCTGGATTAGCCTATATTTTCCATCGCGCTACACCCATGGTAGCGATGTTTATCAAGTGATTGCCCTATATGCGCTTGCGAAGCTGGCTGAAATGCTGGATGGACCAATCTTTGTTTGGACAGATGGCTGGCTAAGTGGTCACACGTTAAAGCACTTGATTGCTGCGTATGCCGCTTATCGGATAGTGCAAATATTGCGGAAACGGGCGTTGGTAGGTTGATAACAAGCGAAGCGTATTGCAGGGAAATTTATTCGGAATCGGAGCAAAATACAATGCATTTTTTTGCTAACCCGACAACTTCCTGTTATCAATATTTCGCAAGCACAATTAATTATTCTGCGACAGTTATTCCTGAGCCGCCCATTTCTTTAGGAAAATCTCTCATTTTCGGCAAACCATCTTTGATGCGCAACACGCTCTCTTGATAGTGCACATGAATTCCAGGTTGAAATGGAAAATCTGGAATTGTCGCAGCAAATATATCTATGAATTTCCATTCAGGGTGTTCAGAAAAAATGTGTCCACCACATGTTTTACACCATTTGCGGAAGCTTTGATGTGTCTTGTTGTAGGTGCCAATATTATCCAGTCCTCGTGTTATTTGTATGGCGTCCGGGTTCCACAATGTAAATGCATTGATGGGACTAGCAGACCAATGTCGGCATGATTCGCAGTGGCAATAACCCATCGCAATGGGTTGGCCGACTAACGTAAGTTCAACAGCTCCACAAAAGCAACGTCCTTTGTATCTATTTTGACTGCTCATAATAGTTTCCTTGGAGTTTGAATGGATATCTATTATAGACGAGTAACAAAGCCTTTCGCATTGAGTTTGTCAGAGTCGTTGTCTCATGAGATGGCACAGAAAACCGCAGAGGATAGTTTATTTGAATATATTTGCTCATGTGGATGAACATCCGTGTGAGTTATATTACTGTGAAGCAGTGATATAGCGGATGGAAAAGAAGAAGATGAGAATGCCAAATGTATGAATCAGGGTTTTTTGTGAGACGCTTTACTCCAGCGAAGTAGGAGTAAAGCAGTCTTCTATGGCGTGTTACTTAGGACGTGCGAATTGATAACCGGTTTTGGTGTTGCCATTGGTGCGGAAAGAATTGCCACGATTTTCCTGATCAAATGGGCGGCCACGGCGATTGTTTCCGTTATCGTTACTATTGCCTTTGAATTCGTGCGGCGCATTAAAGTTTTGACGGCCATTTTGTGCCAACGGCGAGCGTTTACGTTTCTGAGCCACGCTTGGCGCGCCATTGAAACCACTGCTCTGAGGGCGTTGTTTGATACGGGGTTCCAGGCCGGGAATAATATGCGATGCAATGCGTTGCCCGGTATAGCGTTCAATTTTTGTCAGATGCGCGCTATCTCTGTTGGATGCAAAGGAAACTGCGACACCTGCTGCACCTGCCCGACCAGTCCGACCAATGCGGTGCACGTAATCTTCCGCAAATTTAGGTAAGTCAAAATTGATTACATGCGTAATGTCAGCGATATCGATACCCCTGGCGGCCACATCCGTTGCCACCAGAACACGTAATCCGCCACTGCGAAGTTTGGTGAGCGTGCGGGTGCGTTCGCGTTGATTCATGTCGCCATGTAACGCCGCGGCTGCGTAGCCTTGTGCATAGAGGTTATCGGCCAGTGTATCTGCGTCACGCTTGGTTGCTGTGAAAACAATGGCTTGCTTGAGGGCTTCGTCACGCAATACATGATTGAGTAAACGATTCTTGTGCGACATATCGTCTACATAATGTAATCGTTGCTCAATATTATCGAGCCTTGCTTTCTGAGAAGCCACTTGAATTCG
>JAMXAE010000096.1 GCA_024281695.1 Nitrosomonas sp.
AATCTCTTAAATTACTTAAGGAACGCTTTCATCCTCAATCAAAAGTCGTCTATGCGATCAACTTGTCCGCGCATGCATTAGGTAATGAAGATTTCCTAGATTTTGTAGTCGATAGCCTCAAAAGCTATCAAAAAAATCCTTCCAATATTTGCTTTGAAATCACTGAAAATATCGCGTTAACCGATCTCACTCATGTCATGAGGTTTATCTCTGCGCTTAAAGAACTGGGTTGTCGTTTTTCCATGGATCGCTTTGGAAGCGGTTTATCTTCATTTGGTTATTTGAAAAATATCCCACTGGATTATTTAAAAATAGACGGCCGACTGGTCAAGAGTATAACCAAGGACCCTGTTGACTGTGCAATGGTTGAATCGATCAACCGCATAGGGCATGTGCTGGGATTCAAAATGATCGCAGAATGGGTAGAAGATACCCAAACACTACAGTTACTTGAGAAAATAGGCGTCGATTATGTTCAAGGCTTCGAGCTCGCCAAACCTTATCTGTTTCATTCCCATTCAGCCAAGTTTAAAAGTACGAATCAAGAGTAGATACCATACCAAAATATATTTCATCAGCAACTTCACTAGCAACCAGTCTTACTTAGATAACAGAACTCAATGTTAGAGTTAAATTACTCAGAGATAACCCAGAAAATTCATGAATTAGTATCGGTTTAGGCTAGAATAAAATTCCCTATTTATTTTATTTCAACAACCATAAATAGATTATGTGTTCTATCCCCCGGATTCGGGAGATAGAACTGTTTAATTCTAGTAAAAGAACCGCCAAGCATCAAGGAAATTGCCGCAATCTCTTATATCACTAGCAATGTTACTTCTAGCTCTTTTATTGAGTCGACAACACAGCGCGTCCATTTAAGGCTTGCGGCAATCTCGCGTTGTTAGTATAAAATCCTTTCAATTGCTCAAGTTGTGCAGCTGATATTGTGATAACTTTTGGTAAAAGATACCATTGCACCCCTTCGCTACAAGGTGGAGTGGTTAAAGAACCCGCAAAAGTATAAAAATCTAAATTTTCCTGATCCAGCGCAGGAAGCAATAGTGTGGGATTAATCTGTATACCAGAATTCGCATTCTGTACTCCTTCTTGATGCGGAGTATTATCCAGAATCGTTTGGAATATTGCATTTTCATCCCCGACATCAATAGCGGTAGCAAGTACTATTATTCGTCCATCTTCATTAATATGAACAAAATGTAATTCAGCCGGAAATCTTTTGTTGCCTACAACATGCTCACTGGGTTCGTGAAAATGAAACTGAATTAATGGATAAGATTCTTCTCCAATTTTCAACGCGCCTGTATAACTGAGCGAAGTATTCACTTGTACACCATGTCCACTATTGAAGAAAATTGGTGTATCAATATCATATGAAGCTTGTAGCTTATTGAGCGTTTTTGCATTGTTGATTGTTGCTGCAGCCAGATCAATTGGGGACTGATGCTTGCCTACACCGCATTCGGCGTAGGGATACCGCAGAGGCACCACTTGAGATGTATCTTCAATTGCCCACCATGTTGGTTGTTCATCATGACTCCAGTGAGGTGGGGCAGAAAAAGCAACGGTTGCGTAGCATGTAAAAATTGCAGAAGCCAGATTTCTCAATATTTTAGTTTTCATTAATTAACTCCGATTGCAAGTAATTATTGGATTAACAAGGATTCTCTCTACAGTATTCAATCATGGAGGGTTTCTCTTTCGGGTTAGTACCCTGAGTGGATTGAGATTCTCCTTCTTTCTTTAACGAATCAGAGGAGGAGGACTCTGTTTTTTGGCTCGCATTCTTCGATGATTGTATTTGTTGACTGGTATCAATCAACGACTTCAATTCACCTCCTCCTGATTCAGCAAAACATGAAACACTTATACTCAATACAGCAGCTAAAAAAAGTTTTATAAGCATGATTTTCCTCATCTATAAAGTATTTCGATCACATTTAATATAAATGTGGCTCTTAAATTACCATGAAAATGTCAAGAAAATGTTAATAAAAACAACCACTAGCAGTAATGTTATTATTAACTTAAATTAGATATCTCCCTGTCAATAGGGAAAAATTGAATGAGCAAGCTAAAAACAGAAAATTAAAATCAGAATAATCCCTCCTCGAACGAGCATTAAATCCTACATAATTAAGTAATTTTTTCCAAGTACTCGATCGTTAATCCAGGCACTTTCGGTATACCCATTCCCAAATGTAACGGATAAGCTTCAATCCTACCTGTACGCAAATAGCCTCTCCGTTCATAGAAAGCAATAAGTTCCGGACGCTGAGAGATCACGAACATAACAAATTTGTGTACCTCCATATTTTCCAGAGCAAATGTTTCAGCTTGCTCGAGCACATATTTGCCGAGTCCTTTGCCTTGCAAACTGGGGTGAACTGAAAAAAAGCCGATGTAAGCATGCTCTTTTTCTTTCGCAACATAAATACAGGCAGCCAATGTTTGCAGGTGATTGACGACAAAAAAATGGGTATCAGGCTTAGAAAGGATAGCTTCTATCTGTTGACGATTTGTTCTATCGCTTTGAACAATATGCGCTTCCGTAGTCCAACCCACTGCCCCACGATAAGTCGTATTAACCAAATTGGCTATCGCTTGCGATTGACCATAGCAGGCTTCTTCAAGGCAGAATTGAGACAAGTCCATCGACTTATGCGCTGCTTCCGGCTTAAACATCATCGATTAGAAAATACCTAATACAGGACTTTTAGTCAGAGCAACCAATACGATATAAATAAATACACATTGCGCTGCTATCCATGCCACGATTCTTTTCTGACGGGTTTTACCAAAACGCATAGCTATCATGCCAAGCCCGATATAAACCAGCAAACCAATCACTTTAGCAGTGAGCCAAGAGTCACTGAATGGACTTTGTTGAATAACTATTGCCAACGTAATGGCACTGGTCAGCAAAATAGTATCCACTATATGAGGCAGAATCTTTACCCAGCGCTGGCGCAATTTCTCCGAATCCTGCATCAACCAGATTCCACGCAAGAAAAACAGCAAGTAACTGATAATAATGCTGCCGACATGAATCATCTTTAACAACACGTAACTCATGGTTCAGTCCTCGGTGAGCTACCAACCATGACTGCCCGCTACGGCACCTGCAATAGTAACCAAACTCAGTATTAATAAGCCCAAATGCTTGCGCTGAATTCTAACAAATGTTTCAGAAGAAACACTTTGTACAGGTGTACTCACTGATTGGCGTCGGCCACGCGGTTCCATAACAAATAACATGACACTAAATAGCAACCAGATCAATACCATCGTATGCATCCACCAATATTGCCATTGTGTAAAACGATGCCAAGCATCCAATACATAGACCATGTAAAAACCGGTTATACCAACCAGTAATGTAGAAAAACGTGCCTGTGCGGCAAACCGTCGCTTGAATTGTTCAAAAAAAGTCATCGCTTCGATTGCCGATGGCATTCCTGCCAAAGTAGGTAATAGCACAGAGGTCACCATAGCGACTCCACCAATCCAAAGTACTACCCCTAGAACATGCAATGCTCTGGCAAAAACAAATTCGTCCATATGATTTTTTCTTACTGATTAAACCGATTTGAGAAACACTGAATTTGAGTGTGCCGTATCTTTCTTACAGTATTTTGAACAGCACACTCCCAATTATTATTGAAGTTATATAACAATCAAATAACTAACTACTCACCTTATCTGCAGCCCACTCTTCCGCATCTTCATAATTACTGAATACACATACATTGGCATCGACAAAAAGATTGAAAACCCAAGTACCCCACGTTTGCCATTCGTCATCAGTGACCACCGCTACTCGACTAAACTCACTGCCGTGCTCACGCATGAACTTTATTTCTTCCCAAGCGACATCCACGGTGTAGTTCAGCATGTCACGCCAATCAAATAAAAGGTTTGCCTTACCATCGAAGTGTGATTGATAAAGCACTTGTTGTTCAAATTCCTTATAGTCGGTCAACGTAAATTCACCAATTACCGCAACAATGATTAGATTGTCCTTCTTCTGAATAGTAATCATGGCTCCACCTCAAGTGATAACAAGCTTCATCATAGGCAATTAAACGTAATGGTGCAAATTTTGCTTTTAAGCAATCGACTGTAAAGTTATTTTTGTACAACAATAGAAGTTAGTTTGAAGCTCATAATACCGCTGAGGGATCCGCCCAGAATAATCAATCCCATTCCCACCCATGCCAATGGAGACAGTACTTCATTCCATAGCAGAATTCCCCAAAGACTCGAAAACAGCACAGTACTATAGCCTAACGAAGTTACTACCAGCGTAGCACCTTTGTGATAAGCCCGCGTCATCGCCAATTGCGCCAAAGTGGCCGTAATACCTGTACCCAGCAACAGCAGCAAACCCTGTCCGGTAACGGGATTAAATGTTGTAAACAATAGCCAAACACCAGTAATCAGCGTACTGATGAGCGTAAAATAAAACACCACATGCCATTCTGATTCGCCTAAATTACCCAGCTGCTTGACATTGATATAAGCCAGCGCTGCAAAGAAACCGGAAGCCACTCCCATTAAACTGGCAAACCAGTGATCTTCAGGCAACGTAGGACGCAATAAGAGAACGACCCCGACAAAACCAAGCAAAACTGTGCAGATTAAAGGCCAGTGAATATGCTCTTTTAGAATCAGCGTCGAAAACAATGCAACAAATAGTGGCCACGTATAATTCAGTGAAATAGCCGTCGCTAAGGGTAACTGCGTTAAACAATAAAAAAACATCAATAGACTGATAAGCCCGGTAATTCCACGCCAGCAGTGAACTCGCCAATGCGGCGTGCGCACCGACAGACGATAATATCGGATAACCAGATAAGTCATCCAAACGCCAAATAATGAACGGTAAAATACCATTTCAGTACTGGAAAAATAGGCTGCACCGAGTTTAACCAGTACACTCATACCAGCAAACATAAAGGCAGCCACCAGCATCCACATTGAACGCACTAGCTGATCATCCTAGAAATTGAAAATTTCTGATTAACCGATCATCGGATATGCGGTCCGATTTCTCGTTGTAAGAATTGATGAAAATGTTCCATTCCCGCTTCCATGGGAATCTGATAAGGCCCCGTTTCATTCAGGTTCTGCTCATATAATGCGCGCCGACCGGCGGTCATTAATTTGCAAATTTCATCATCTTCAAGGGCAGTTTCTTTATAAGCGGCCTGTTCTGCTTCAACAAAATCGCGTTCAAACAGTGCGATTTCTTCCGGATAATAAAATTCAACTACGTTGATACAACTTTCCGTCCCAGTAGGTAACAAAGTGCTGATCACTAAAGTATGCGGATACCATTCCAACATAATATTGGGATAATAAAGCAACCATATCGCTCCATAAGGCGGCATTTTTCCTTCGGTCTGCTGTAAAACCTGCTCATGCCATTTGGCATACACCGAGCTACCAGGACGCTGCAAACGTGCATTATCGATTGCAACCGTTTGCACACTATACCAATCTCCGAATTCCCACTCCAGTTTATCGGTATCGACAAATTGACTAAGTCCCGGATGATAAGAGTCTACATGGTAATCCTCCAAATAAACTTCAACGAATGTTTTCCAGTTACAGTCGTAGTGATCGATCTGAACACGATCGAATATATAACCAGAAAAATCAAAATCCTTAAGCACGCTCAGTTTAGCCATATCCTGCGACACTTCTCGCTGGCCATTGAATAACAATCCATTCCAGCTCTGCAATGGCGTTTTACCCAAATTGAGACAAGGATTTTGTTTAAAATGAGGCGCTCCCAGCAATTTGCCGTCGAGTGCATAAGTCCAACGATGAATGGGGCACACGATACTTTTGGTATTACTTCGCCCTTTTAATAAAAGAGCTTGTCGATGACGACAGATGTTAGATAGCAATTCAATACCATTTTCATTACGTACCAGTATCTTAGCGTTATTCATCCATTCTGGCACATAGTAATCCCCAATATTGGATACCATCACTTCATGCCCTACATAACCCGGCCCTTGATCAAATAAAATACGTTTCTCAATCTCAAGAATCTTTGAATCCAAGTACCAATCTACGGGAAGCTGTACTGACATCTCAGTCAGTTGTGAGATTTCAGCCATATTAGACATATAAAACCTTATATCTCCTTAATAAAAAATTAGCGCCGAAAATACACGAAAAGACAAAAATTTAAAACCTATTTCAGCAAGTTAAAAACGAAAAATAGATTGCATGGCTATAATAGCAATGTTGGTAGTAAAATATCAGTATCCATTTACGCGTTATTCACACAAAAATGTAAATTGTACAAGATTGAATTATTTAATTAATCAAAAAGAGAACAGTTTAATGAAATCTAAACAACAGTTAAAGTTAAGAAAAAATTCATGGGTACATCTGATATCCACACTCGTTATCGTCGGTCTAGTCGCCTGTGACAGCGGTACTGATAAAGCAGCCACAACATCCTCAGATTCATCATCAACACCAACACAAAAAAGAGCCACACCTACAGGACCTGCCACGGGTATTTTGATTGATTCTCCTGTCTCTGGTATCGCTTATGCTGCTTCCTCCGGTAAATCTGGGGTAACCAACGACGAAGGTGTTTTTAATTTTAACTATGGCGATAAAATTGAATTCAAGTTGGGCGGTTTGACACTGGGTAATATTCAGGGTTCACAAATTCTGACGCCGATTGAATTAGCCGGTGACAATGATAATAAATCACAAAATTTATTAATTCTATTCCAATCGCTGGATTCAGACGGCGATGCGACTAATGGCATATCCATTTCCAGTGAAACCGCCGCCGCAGTTAAATCATCTATTAACCTGGATAGCAATCCTGACGCATTTGCTGATTCCGCCAACTTAAAAAGCATCATGGAAGTCAGTGGAGTTACTGGCAATGTTAAAACCGCAGAAGAAGCCAAAACACACTTTCTTTCACAAGGCGTTGCTCTTCTCAGTGCTCAAATCTGGGTAAGCTACAACAACCAAATAGCAAGTGTCTTAAGAGTTGCTGCCGATAATAGCCACGAATACCTGCAAGGGGACGCCAGACCTGATGATTCTTGTGATGAAAATCGCGTCTGTGGAGGCCGTACAATATTTCAAGCAGGTGTCGAGTATGGGGTTGCCGACGCCATTGGATTTGATTCTCGAGGGTTTAATATTGTAGGGAAACCGTCCATTGATACCAATCTTAAAGCTGGACTGTCCAATCCAGGTCCAACTCGCCGAATTCGCACGGATGGCCTCGAATTGATTAACTCAGATATCGTGACGGTACAAAGAGCACGCGCAGAAAGCAGTGTTTTTGGTGAACTCTTCCATATTGCCAAACCGATTGAAATCAGCGACGAGAATGAAGTTGCTCCAAAAGAAGTAAAAGAAACACGCTACTCAAAAATTGATAATGATGCTTCGGGTATTGTAGGTGCTTGGGCATATGATGGTAACGTGATCAAGACCCAAACCTTAGTATTTTTACCGAATGGAAAATTCATGATGATTGATCCAATCGGTGCTACACAACGTGCAGATCAAGCAAAATGTGGAAAACCTGGCATTGAATTTTCTTCCTATGCATATGACAAAGGCGCTAGCAAATTAAACTTATCGAGTTTCACTTATAATACTAACGGCTGTGCTGGTTTCTCAGATCTGGACAATAATACCGCGATCGGATTTAGCATCAGCTCGGATGGCAATACTGCCAAGCTTGATAAACCCGGCGAAGAATCTGTAACTATTTATCGAGTTTCTCGATAAATAGAATTAATCGTCACTCGGAAACACGATACTCACCGATAACCTTCCAAGTTTCGGTGAGTTATTCATTGCTCGGGTAGGTATCGCCCATTGAATTAATCCGCCCTTCTTCCTGCTTATGCCCATTATTCGTGTCGCACTGAATATTCCCATCGACACGTTATTTGATTATCAAGCAGCTGACGCGAACCAACACGATATTGGCTTGCGTGCATCTGTACCTTTTGGAAAGAAACTGGTAACAGGTGTGATCATCGATGTTAGTTCTGAAACGCAAATTTCCTCGGAGAAGCTTAAATCAGTACAGGCTATTTTTAGAGATATTGCTCCACTCCCCGCTGCATTACTCGATTTATTTCATTTTTGCAGCCATTATTATCACCACCCGTTAGGCATGGTCGTCATGAATGCGTTGCCTGGCAAGTTGCGTAGCAACAAGCCCGTTAAATTAAAAACAGCTTCCAATAATGGTCAATTTACCCTTACCGAAGCAGGCAAACAAATTGATCTCATCGATATTCCCACACGCCAACGTCTAGCTCGGCGTTTATTTATTGAACTCAACCAGTCAACCGTACTAACCAGCGATACTGCCAAGCAAATCTCACCAGGTGCCATCAAGCTATTAAAAGAATGGACCCAACTGGGATGGGTATCGGTAATACCGATACCTGTGGCTATGGCGCCAAGGATTAGAAAAATCCTTCATTTGACCCCTGAGCAAGAAAAAGCGGTCAGTACCATTACAGCTAAAATTAAACAGTTCAATACCTGGTTGCTGCATGGGATTACCGGTAGTGGTAAAACCGAAGTCTATCTTAGAGTCATTGAGAAAGCATTGGCACAAAACAAGCAAACGCTGGTGCTCATCCCTGAGATTAGTTTAACACCCCAGCTGGAAGCCGTCTTTCGAGCACGCTTTCCAACCACTCACTTAATCAATCTTCACAGTGGTCTCAATGACACTGAACGATTATCAAGTTGGCTACAGGCACAACAAGGTAAAGCTAAAATCATATTGGGTACGCGCCTTGCTGTTTTTACTCCATTGCCCAACCTAGGGTTGATCATCGTTGATGAAGAACAAGACAGTTCTTTCAAACAGCAAGATGGGCTACGTTATTCAGCACGAGATCTGGCCATTTTCCGCGCCAGACACACTGATATTCCGGTGGTACTGGGTTCCGCCACACCTTCGCTGGAAAGTTATTATAATGCGCTTAGGGGGCGTTATCGCAGTGTACGCCTACAATCGCGTGCCATAGAAAATGCAGCCTTACCTATGATTCGATGTATTGACACTCGTATCAATAAAATCCAGGAAGGTTTATCTGAACCACTGATTAAAGCATTAACTCAGTGTCTTGCAGCAAAACATCAAAGCCTCGTGTTTATCAATCGACGCGGCTATGCGCCCGTGCTGCTATGTAAATCTTGTACTTGGGCGGCAACTTGTCAGCGTTGTTCCAGTCGACTAGTCGTCCATTTGCGTGATAAGCAATTATGTTGCCATCATTGCGGTCATCGAGAAAATTTTCCACGCGCCTGTCCCCAGTGTGGAAATCAGGATATTACTCCCTTCGGACAAGGCACTCAGCGGGTGGAAGAAGCTCTAGCGATACATTTCCCTGATGCACGTATCTTGCGTATCGACCGAGACAGTATTCGCCGTAAGAATGCATGGCAAAATATCCTGCAAACGATCCAAGCACAAGAAGTAGATATTCTGATAGGTACACAATTGCTCGCCAAAGGACATGACTTTCCCAACCTATCACTAGTCGGCATACTGAATTCTGATGCTTCGCTTTATAGCACTGATTTCCGCGCCAGTGAGCGACTATTTGCACAACTGATGCAAGTAGCTGGGCGAGCAGGTCGTGCGCATATAGCCGGCCATGTATTCATTCAAACCGAATTCCCCGATCACCCGCTGTATCTTGCATTGCAACGACATGATTATGATGCGCTGGCACAGACTCTGCTTGCTGAAAGAAAAATGGCCGGATTCCCACCCTTTGTTTACCAGGCAATATTACGTGCCGAAGCCCACGATATTCAGCTTGCACTAAATTTTCTTAGCCAGGCTGCGAATCTTGCAAAACCACCAGGGTCGGTAGAGATTTTCGATCCTGTTCCGGCACAAATGCTACGTTTAAAAGGCTTGGAGCGCGCGCACTTACTGGTACAATCTTCTTCACGCAAGCAATTACAAAGCTTTCTTGCCAAATGGCATATCCAAATTAACACTTTACCCATCCACAAAATACGGTGGGTACTGGATGTAGATCCACTTGAATTTTGATCTTAATCAGTATTTATCTTGTGCTATGAGTTCACAATGAAAAATTTAACGAGAATAATGAATAAGGAGCCATCAAATGTTAGAGAAACATGATTTACACCATGAATTCCCGGAATACTACGACCGTATCCATGAATTGAAAGCGAGCGATAGTCATTTTGCACGCCTATTTGAGGAATATCATGATCTTAATCGCGAAATTCTTCGAATCGAGGAAGGTGTTGAGAACACTTCTGACGATTATCTCGAGGAATTGAAAAAGAAACGCCTTTTTCATAAAGATAAGCTCTACGAAATGCTCACCAATCCATAATACCTGGCCCTGCCGCAAATAGGCGGGATTGTAATAGGTTTCCCAGGGACGATGCGCATAGGTGAAAAGCCGGTAATACTTCGTAGTCCAAGCTTCCACACGTACTCGTTACCTTATTATCCTGCTGCGTAAATGGGTTGTTCTGCCAGAATTTTACTTTGTTATTCTGAAAAGAACTCGCGCGCCTTGTCCATCCATGACTTGGCGCGAGGACTATGGCGCGGACCATCTTTCAGGCTGATTGTTTCTAGTTCTTCCAATAATTCTTTTTGGCGTGCTGTCAGCTTGACCGGAGTTTCCACAACGACATGACAAAGTAAATCGCCCTTCTCGTGACTGCGCACTCCTTTGATTCCTTTACTTCGCAAACGAAAGATTTTGCCAGTTTGTGTTTCTGACGGCACCTTAATTTTGGCATGCCCCTCTAAAGTAGGTACTTCAATTTCTCCGCCTAGCGCAGCCACACTGAAGCTAATCGGTATTTCACAGTGTAAATGATCTCCTTCCCGACGAAAAACAGAATGTGCCGCCAAATGAATCACTACATACAGATCGCCCGATGGTCCCCCGTTCAGACCAGCTTCCCCTTCACCTGAGATGCGAATACGATCACCGTCATCAACTCCCATGGGAACTTTTACATTCAGCGTTTTATTCTGCTTAATAAGCCCTACACCATGACAAGTAGTACAAGGATGGGCAATCACTTTGCCATTCCCTTGACATTTAGGACAGGTTTGCTGAATTGAAAAAAACCCTTGCTGCATTCTTACCTGTCCATGACCATTACAAGTAGGGCAGGTTTTGGGAGAAGTACCTGGTTTTGCACCATCGCCATGGCAAGTTTCACATTTCTCCATCGTAGGAATGCGAATTTTTGTTTCGGTCCCATGTGCTGCCTGTTCCAGAGAAATTTCCAGGTTGTAGCGCAAATCGGAGCCACGATGCATATTTGAACGCCCACCGCGATTTCCACCAAAAATATCTCCGAAAATATCGCTGAAAGCATCACTGAATCCCTGTGCACCACCGCTTGCGTTTCCATCCACACCGGCGTGACCAAATTGATCATAGGCAGCACGCTTATTGGCATCAGTCAATATTTCATAAGCTTCTTTGGCTTCTTTAAACATCTCTTCCGATTTAACATCGCCAGCATTACGATCGGGGTGATATTTCATAGCCAATTTACGATAGGCTTTCTT
>JAMXAE010000097.1 GCA_024281695.1 Nitrosomonas sp.
CGATGAACGTAAATTTTTAGGAAAAAAAATGACGCATAAGATGCATACTCCTCATATAAAAGCACTACTCATTATTTTTGCTTTAATACAAGTATTGAGTTTTAATAGTTTTGCCCAAGATGGTCTCGAAGTGACTTCCAAAAACCCTAAAAAAGACTGTCAGGTTTTGGTCGCTGATCGTATATTTGATGGCTTCAGTTTGCTTGAGAATGCAGCGATATTATTTAAAGGCGATACCATTATTCGGGTTGGTGACCCGAATCAATTTAACGGAATATGTCAGCATCAAATCAACTTGGGCGATGCCACTATCCTGCCCGGTTTTGTCGAATCACACTCGCATTTAGCCATTCAAAACATTCCACACGAGATTGTGCTCAGACATGGCATCACTACCGCCCGAGATACCGGCGGTCCATTACTAAAACCCACAGGCGGTAACGGTCAATTGCGCGTATTGAGCGCCGGTCCTATCATCCAGGCAGTGAATGGTTATCCATTGAATATTTTTGGTCAGAATGAACAAGACAATCATGACCGATATGGCGCAGTGGGTGTTTCCGTTGAAACCGTCGCGGAAGCGGAAAAGGTTGTCGAAGATCTGGTTACAGGCGGTGCATCCATCATCAAGATAGCTCTGGAACCGGGCGGAGAAATTGGCGCCCCTTGGATGTCGAGTCACGGTCACGGTGAACCACCCAAAACACCGTGGCCACTGCTTTCTTTAGACATCGTTAAGGCAATCGTTGCTAAAGCGCATGCACTCAGAAAACGCGTAGCAGTCCATGTGGGCGAGAATATCGGCGTAGAGCTTGCTCTAGAAGCAGGTGTCGATGAATGGGCGCATATTCCTTGTGCAGAAATCCGTGAGGATTTATTGCACCGAGCAGTTGCACAGGGAGTTACTTTCATCACCACCATCGACACGCTGTCTGCTTGTGTAGGCGTTCATGCGAATACCCATAAGTTGGCGCATATCATGGCAAATAGTAGCGATACCCAATCGAAATTTATCTATGGATCAGAAATTGGCCATGACAACGTACCTTGGGGCATCAATGGAGAAGAAATGGCGCTCATGCTGCATTTGACCAGCGGTGACGCAATCGACTTTATGGATGTATTGAATATATTCAAAGCGGTGACCTCCGAGGCTGGAAAAAACTTAGGTAATCCTTTATTGGGAACATTGTTGAAGGATGCGCCGGCTGATATTATCGCTGTGCGCGGCAATCCTTTTCAAAGATTTAAATTGTTAGAGTATCCCGACATGGTCATCTCAGGTGGCCGCATGATTTTGAATAATTTCAAGAAAAACAAAGAAAACCACTAAAGGGAAAACATGAACCAATCTTCTTTAAATATACTAGGAAAAGCTTGGTTATATTGCACGGTATTTTTGACTGGCGCTGCGGTTATGGTGATAGAACTCCTGGGTACGCGTTTAATAGCACCTTTTTATGGTGCCAGCTTATACGTCTGGACCTCGCTGATTTCTGTAACATTGATTGCTTTGGCTCTGGGCTATTATTGGGGCGGCATTTGGGCTGATCGAGCTCGATCTGGATTATCCCTCATTATCGCTATAGCGGGATTCCTGACAATTATCATTCCTTGGCTAACAGGACCGATTTTGCTCGCTACCGATCCTTTAGGACTTCGTTTAGGTAGCTTTGTCAGTACATTAATACTATTTTCACCCAGTTTGATCATGCTCGGAATGATCGGGCCTTTCGCGGTTAAATTATCGACAGCCACGTTAGCCAATGTGGGCGCTAGCACGGGCTCCATCTACGCAGTCAGTACCTTGGGCAGTGTGGTCGGGACTTTGTTTCTCGGCTTTTATTTATTCCCATTAATAGGTTCGCGTGAAATTTTTATTGGCTTAGGTGTCGCACTGTTTCTACTGGCTATCCTCGTTGCTGTTATCGAACGTCGATATCTAAAATCAACCATGACCACAATACCCACCGCCTTATTAATCATTGTGGGTATTGGATTATATCCACAAATTGCCAATTCGAATCAAGCAGAATCCAATGAATCTTTCCAAACCCGGTTTGAGCGTGAAAGTCTATACGGCTGGGTCCGAGTAATCGACAAGCCTAAGGAAAATATTCGCTTACTAACTGTCGATGCCTCAACAATTGGGGCGGCCAGTATCAGTCATGGCGAAAACCTTCTTACCTATCAAAAAATTGTGACACTGCTACCTGCTCTGGTTCCTAAGATGAAGCATGCATTATTAATCGGTCAGGGCGCAGGGCATATGGCGATGACCTTGAAGGAGTATGGCATCGCGACAGATACCTTAGAAATAGATCCCGCCGTTGCTGAAGCCGCCAGCAAATTCTTTGGTTTTGTACCAACCGGTAAAACGATCATTGGGGATGCACGTTATGAAATTCGTAAACTGAAAGGTCCGTATGATTTGATTATCCTGGATGTTTTCACTGGCGGCTCAGAGCCGACACATTTATTAACGGTTGAGTCTTTGGCTCAATTACATGGCTTACTATCCGATCGGGGAATACTGGCACTGAATTTTGTCTCGTTCTTAGATGAAGGCCTCAATCCGGCTCTAACTTCCGTGGCAAGAACCCTCTCCCAAGTATTTCCGCATCAGAGGGTTTTCATTTCCGATCCCGATCGGGATTTTAATGATTTTATTTTTCTGGCAACAAATCACCCCATCAATCTGGAAGCAGAAACTCTACCAAGAGCCCATCATAACTGGTTGAAGCAGCGATCGCTAGATATTGATTCCTTACAGGGAACAATTTTGACGGATAATCTTAGTCAATTGGAGTTGCTACAAACGCGTAAGTCTGAATATTATCGACGAATTATTGTGGATTCATTGGGAACCAATCACTTTATCCGATAACCGGCATAAGTGCGATCTTTTTGAATGACTACTCGCCAATACTACTTTGCAACATCTCAGCCGCATGCTGGCGAGTAGCTTCAGTAATTCTGATACCACCTAACATGCGGGCAATTTCTTCCACGCGCTGCTGTTTATCCAGGGTGACAATTTTACTCACAACCGACTTATCATCAGCGCTATCGACGGATTTGACAACTTGCCATTGATGGTCTCCATTTGCAGCCACTTGTGGCAAATGGGTAATGCACAGCACCTGTCGTTCTTTTCCAAGCTTTCTCAGCAGCCTACCGACGATCTCGGCCACTTGTCCGCCAATTCCAACATCCACTTCATCAAAAATGAGTGTTGGCACAGCACCGATTTTACTAGTGATGACTTGAATGGCCAAACTGATACGGGATAATTCGCCGCCCGAAGCGACTTTGGCCAAAGGCCTTAAAGGCACCCCTTTATGCGCAGCAACCTGAAACTCGACTTGTTCCAGTCCATTCGCAGTACCGTATTCCAAAGGAACTAATGCGACAGAAAACCGCCCACCCGTCATAGCCATCGTCTGCATGGCAAAACTAACTTGCTGTGATAGGAATTCACCGGCCTTCTGACGGATGGCACTCAATTCCTGGGCGTGCTCGCGGTATTGATTCTTAGCCGCGACTTCTTGCGCTTTTAATTGATCAATATCTAAATCGGAATCGAGTGTTACCAACTGTTGCGTGATTGTTTGCAACAAGACGGGCAATTCTTCGGGAGTCACGCGAAATTTTCGCGCTGTGGTATGGATCGCCGATAAACGTTGCTCAATTTCCTGTAATGCCTGTGGATCCAAATCAAGGCGTTGGCGATAATGCTTAAGCTCGTAAATACCTTCCTGCAATTGGATTTGAGCAGAAGCAAGCAAATCGACAATAGTTCTCAGCTGGTTATCATAGTCGAGTAAATTCTGCAATTGACTACTCACTGAGTTGACTTGATTCAGTACCGCTGATTCACTTTCGGATAATATTTCAATACCCGATTCTGCCGCTTCCAACAAGGAAACCACATGCGACAATCGGCTGTGATCAATCTGGAGCGCCTTCCATTCTTCCAAAGTCACATTGAGTGATGATAATTCCTGCCATTGCCACTCCAACTGTTCGCGCTTTTCGAGTGATTCTATAGCGCGTTGCTCCATGGCGATTCTACGCTGATAACAATCTTGCCATTTGTGATAAGCCAACTTAACCGCACATACTACATCATGACGGTTTGAAAAGGCGTCCAGTAATTCACGCTGCGCGTCTTTTTGCAATAAAGTTTGATGCGCGTGTTGACTGTGAATGGATATCAAATAGTCTCCGGCTGTGCGCAATTGTTGCAAGGTAGCGTTATGTCCGTTGATATAACTACGCGAACGCCCACTGGTTTCGATAATGCGGCGCATTAAACACACATTCTCATCGCCCTGCAAATCATGTTCAGTTAACCAATGCATCAGATCCAACGAATGGTTCGTGTCAAATATCACGTTGATTTCAGTACGATCACAGCCGATTCGTATCAGACTGGCATCGCCGCGCTCTCCCAGAGCAAGCATCAGCGCATCAATCAAAATAGATTTACCGGCCCCAGTTTCTCCGGTCAGCACCGTAAAACCGGACATAAAATCGAGCTCGATTTGATCAACAATGACAAAATCTCGAATGCTTAAATGTTTGAGCATAATTAACTATTGCTGATCCATCAGGGAAATTCGCTCCAACCGAGTTTTTCTCTGAGCATACGGTAATAGCTATGATTAATTGAATGCAGCAACCGCACTGTTTTTGGAAAACGACGCACAATAATGTTATCCGTCTGTTCTAGATCGAAACAGGAATGACTATCGCAATTGATTCGCACATTGGCTGAACTGTGCATATGAATTTCAACACTGGCATCGGGCCCAATTACAATGGGACGATTGCTCAGCGTATGCGGGCATACCGGCACGAGAGCAATGAGATCCAGGCTAGGATGCAAGATGGGGCCACCCGATGATAATGCATAAGCAGTTGACCCGGTCGGCGTAGCCACGATCAAACCATCAGAACGCAGTGTGTTCACATATTCATCATTGACTCTAACCTCAAATTCAATCATGCCACTACTCATACCGCGATAGAGCACTACATCGTTAAATGCCAAGGCACCGAAAATACTAACACCGTCACGAATCACTTCGGCGTACAACAACATGCGACGTTCCGTTGTGTATTGCCCCGCCAGCATTCGATCGAGTGTTTCAAACATGGTATCTACCGATAAATCGGTCAGAAAACCAAGTCTGCCCTGATTAATGCCGATTAAAGGCACATCATAGGAAACTAACATGCGAGCAATATTAAGCATAGTCCCATCGCCCCCCATGACAACTGCAAGATCCGCTTGTTCGCCGATCTCTTCCAGTGATACGGCTGGATATTGGTCGCTGCAAACTTGAGATGCGGTGAGATGATCCAGCAGAACCTTGTAACCCTGTCTGGTCAAATATTCGGCAAGATTGAGTAGCGGTAACGCAATCTCAGGGTTCTTATGCTTACCGATCAATGCAATGGTTGTGAATGGGAAATTCATTACTTGAAAATATTATTCGCTGTTGTAATCAATCAGAATTAAATATAAACCCTGAAATGACCGTTGAAAAATGTACTATATGCACCCATTATCCCTACAAAATAAAAATAACTTCCACACATACTCGGGTAGAAATCAAGCATCCTATTTATAAAAACATAGAAACTTACAGTGAAGCTCAAATGAATAAAGATAAGCGAATACTTGGAAAGTTTAGCATAGATGAGGCAAAATCACTGCTTACAACTAAACAATGAAACTTGTTGATTCGTGTAGAATTACCCTATGTTAAATGAACGTGCTCAAATATTATTAAAAACACTGGTAGAACGGTATATTCACGAAGGCCAACCCGTTGGATCGCGCACTCTTTCGAAGTTTTCCGGATTAGATTTAAGTCCTGCAACCATCCGTAATGTTATGGCCGATCTTGAAGAAATGGGACTGGTCGCTAGTCCCCACACTTCAGCAGGGAGAATTCCTACTCCTCAAGGCTATCGTTTATTTGTGGATACTTTGCTAGTGGTAAAGACACTGGATAAAGTAGAATTGAATCACCTGGAAAACCAATTGCATCCTGATAATCCTTCGCGTTTAATCAGTGTTGCTTCTCAATTGCTTTCAGAACTAACTCGCTTTGCAGGGGTAGTGATTACACCCAAACGCAAAGGTGCGGTGTTTCGCTATATTGAGTTTATGGCGTTATCCGAGAAACGGATTTTACTAATCATCGTTACCCCTGAGGGAGATGTACAGAATCGTATTATCTTTACGGATAAGGCATACAGTCAATCCGATCTGATTGAAGCCGGCAATTTTATCAATCAACATTACGCTGGATGTACATTGAATGAAATTCGCAGTCGCTTGGATACCGAATTAAAGCAATTACGTAGTGAAATGATCAGCCTTATGAATGCAGCTATCGAGGCCGGAGGCGATGCGGTTAATGAGAGTAGCGAAGCAGTAGTGTTAGCTGGAGAACGCAATCTTCTACAAGTTCATGATTTGTCGGATAACCTGATTAGTCTTAAAAAATTATTCGAATTATTCGAACGTAAAACCAAGCTATTACAATTACTTGAATTAAGCCGGCAGGCTCATGGTGTTAAAATTTTTATCGGTGGCGAATCGGATGTTGCTTCGCTGGAAGAGTTTAGCGTTGTAACGGCACCTTATGAAATAGAAGGTGAAATCGTCGGTACAGTCGGTGTCATTGGTCCAAGGCGCATGGCTTATGAACGCATCATCCCAATTGTCGACATTACTGCAAAATTGCTTTCCAGTGGCTTATCTCAGCATTAATATTCTGTATGCCCCACGATTATATGCCACATTAATAACCAATCACTCTTACCTACTTCATTTTTACTCCACGATTGCACTATATAAACCTTATGATCATTCAGCCTATCTTTCAGCACGGCTCCCCCAGTAGAACCGGTGTATTATTAATCAACTTAGGAACTCCTGATGCGCCCACTGCACAGGCATTACGCCCCTATCTCGAGGAATTCCTCAGTAATCCTCGAGTGATTGAAGTGCCCAAATTGATATGGTGGCCTATCTTATATGGCTTCATACTCCCTTTTAGACCACAAAAATCGGCTGAAAAATATGCGCAAGTGTGGATGCCTGAAGGCTCGCCACTCAAAGTTCATACTGAACGACAAACACAATTATTGCAGGAAGCACTGCAAACACGATTGCCGCATCCACCGATCGTTGAGTATGCCATGAACATTGGGAAACCATCCGTGACCATGGTGCTAACAAAAATGCAGCAGCAAGGTTGCGAGCGAATTCTGGTGATTCCCCTGTTTCCTCAATATGCTGCCAGCAGCACAGCTGCTGCCATGGATAATGTGTTTGATGTATTAAAAAAAATGCGCAATCAACCCTCCATTCGCACGATTAAGCAATATCATGATCATCCGGGTTACATTGCCGCATTGGCAAAAAATATACGCGACTACTGGGATATGCATGGTCGCCCCGACAAGCTGATTATCAGTTTCCATGGCACACCACGCACCAGTCTGGATAAAGGCGATCCATATCACTGTGCCTGTCAGAAAACCGGACGACTACTTGCTGAAGCACTGGACCTGAATTCCGATCAATATTCAGTATGCTTTCAATCACGCTTTGGCAGAGCAGAGTGGCTCACGCCTTATACTGCGCAAACCCTAACACAGTTGGGTAAAGACCAAACACGGCGTGTGGACGTGGTATGTCCCGGCTTTGTATCGGATTGCTTAGAAACTTTAGAAGAAATTGCTATAGAAGCAAAAAATACGTTTATTCGGGCAGGCGGTAAGGAATTTCATTACATCCCTTGTCTTAATGAACATAGCGATTGGATTCAAGCGCTGGCCGATATTACCTGCACACATCTACAAGGATGGCTGGATAGCGAAACTACTGAAGAAGCAGCAAACTTATCAAGAAAATTGGCCTTAGAAATGGGCGCTAAAAATTAAGCATTCGTTGTTTGTTACTTTATCCAGATATTGCAATTGATTATTGAGCGTGCCCAATTTCATGGTCCGTTTTCTTTGTTGTTCTTTTTGTACTTTAATGCCTGCCATACTGTCCTGACATCGACAAGCTCATGTTGAATCAACGAAGTAATAGCAACTTCCTCAATGGCGGCATATAAACAGAATAAGGCGGCTACCCTAAAGGGCCAGTCGAGTAGGCCGGTAAACAGTAAAATATAACCAACAATAGTTATCGCTACAGCCAGTTTTACACTCCATGTGTGATAACTGCTTACTGTATGAAATTTAATGAAACCAATGATTACTGGCAGTGTAAAGCTAAGAACGATGATCGTGAAATAAAGTTTTTCTCGCAGTAAAATATCCGGCCATAGTATCCATGCACAAATTGCCATCGTTGAATAGATGATGAAATCCCCCCAACTATCAAGGCGCGAACCCATTTGGGTTATCTGCTTCAGTATCCGAGCAAGAAAACCATCCAATACATCAGTAAATACTGCGAATACTAATACCCCCATGAAGCAATAGGGCTGTTGAGTAAATGCAAAATAAAACAGCACCGGCGCCATTAATATTCGAATTAAACTAACCAAGTTAGGCAAATTAACAATTTGATCTTTAAAGTGATCCATAGTAACACTCAATAATTAGCCGGCTCTTCTAAGCACCCTCCAGTGATAAAGAATATAAGTCATCACCATGTCAATGATGGTGAAGACTAAAACTAGTAACAGTACCGAAGAAATCTCGAGGTAAAAGGCGTGCATCATCATGAAAGCGGGAAAAAACGACTCTGGCACCTGATCTAGAAAAGGTGCACTACTGCTTGCTGTCATCGCCAATCGACGCTTAATAAAACTGGACAGCAAATCTCCAACGATGGCATAAATGGCTATTAAAAACCCTGTTTCCCAAGAGTAATCGAGAAACCAAGCAGCCATTGATGCCGCTCCCAACGCTGCAAAGATACCTCGCCATGTCTTTGCGGCACCAAACAACCGATTGTTATCTGATAGTTTGCTACCAAAATCAACAGCGAGATTTAAATGATCATTTAGCAACGCTCGTATCAATATGGGCGCAGCGTTTGCGATTATAATGAATAGCAGTAAATATAAGAATTCAATGGTCACTGTACGGCTCAAAAATTAAACTAAAATTGTATTTATATTTTATGACCTGTGAAAAACACAAAAATTCTGGAACTCTATGCCTGGTACATCCATAAAAGTTCTGACTTACAATATTCACAAGGGATTCAGCGCGACTAATTTTCGCTTTGTTTTGCATGAAATAAAAAACTCATTGCGTCATATTGATGCTGATATTGTTTTTCTACAAGAAGTACATGGTGAACGCAATATATCCAAGAACCGCTTTGATGATTGGCCGAATAATCGGCAATTTGAATTTCTTGCAGACCAAGTCTGGCATCATCATGCTTACGGGAAAAATGTTATTTATAAATCCGGCCATCACGGCAACGCCATCTTAAGCAAGTATCCCTTTGTCGAATGGGAAAACATCAATGTTTCCTTGCTGCGATCAGCTAGTCGCAGTCTTCTGCATGGAACAATTCAGTTGCCTATTATCAATCAGAGAATTCACATTATTTGCGTACACTTCGGTTTGTTCGGACTTGAAAGAGAACGTCAACTTTCTACGCTGGCTAAACGCATCAACTCCCATGTTCCATCGAACGAACCACTCATTATTGCTGGGGATTTTAATGACTGGCGTGGTCGTGCAGAGTATCACTTACATCAAGA
Source organism: Nitrosomonas sp. (assembly GCA_024281695.1). Taxonomy (GTDB): domain Bacteria; phylum Pseudomonadota; class Gammaproteobacteria; order Burkholderiales; family Nitrosomonadaceae; genus Nitrosomonas. The sequence continues at coordinate 9,762 of JAMXAE010000097.1, forward strand.
TTTGGGAGTTCAGGAGGTATTTAAAAACACGCATGGTTCTTATGCGCGTACCTTTCCCGCTTGGTTGCCTGTATTATCGATGGACCGTATTTACTATCGCGGCCTCAATGTTGTCGATTGTAACCCTTTGTATGGTCAGCCTTGGCACCGCCTGTCGGATCACACTCCATTGCTGGCGGAATTCAGATTAATTTAATTTATCTTCTGCAAGATAGAGTGTGCAAATCCTGTCTTTTTGCCTTTATCCACTCATCCTAAGCGGATTTAGGGTTTGCTCTGTCGCTATTTTGCGAAATCAGTCCATCAGCCTCTCCATCAGCCCCCCCACGCATCAGATTGTAAATCGTTGCGACAAATCAAAACTATCCACTAATCAGTGATTTTCTCGCACCCGATTAGTTTTATTTTACGCATCCCGCCTACTGTCTTAATCCTGACAAATACTTCTTCAATTCGTTTGTAAATCTTCAGGCTGATTCGTAGCCTTCACTTTGGTGAAGCTCAGGGCAGTGTTGAATTTGGGGACGCCACGGGCAACTAGCATCGCCGTCGTCGTTTATGCGCCCCAGACATGCATCGGGATCAATGGTTGATCAGAATAACGTAGTGCGGCTTTTCACCGAAAAGGCCTCCTGGTTTGCGGCGTCGTCATCCGACGGATGTTGCCGTTATCCTTATATACGAAGCTTTGTCTTTGTGTGAGATGCGAACATCCAACAATTTGCCATCAATGCTGAAATGCTCGTCACTCACTCAATTACTTCGATTCGCCAGCAATCCATCCTCTTGAAAATGCCACCGACACCCAATACTTGCAAAGGTCGCAGTACATGATTGATAGGGATCCGTTCTTTTATTTAAAGGAATAGACAGGTTCTTCCATGGCTTGTTAACCCAGTCCTGGCCAATAATGACTATCCGGCAAAGGGCGTTTGCCAAAAATAGCCTGTCCGACCCGTACGACAGTTGCCCCTTCTTCAATCGCCAGTTCATAATCGCCCGACATTCCCATTGAGAGTTCGTCAAATGACAGCCCTACTGGCGCTTCTTGGCGCAGCATCGCTTGGATGTCACGCATTTTGACAAAGCATTCGCGTACACGATCATGGTCGGTCGAGAAAATGGCCAGTGTCATCAGCCCTTTGATACGAAGGGATGAATAATTTGGCAATTGTTGAACAAACACGCGCACTTCTTCCGGCGGCAGGCCGAATTTACTGGCTTCACCGGAACTATTGACCTGCACATAAACATCAATCGCGCGCCCCTCATTTTGCAGGCGCTTGTCGAGTTCTTCCGCGACTTTTAAACTATCCAGCGCCTGGAATTCATTGGCAAATCGTGCCAGATATTTAGCTTTGTTGGTTTGCAAATGACCAATGATTGCCCATTTGATGTCCAAGTCCTGCAGCGCTTCGGATTTCTCGCGCGCTTCTTGAATCTTGTTTTCTCCCATCTCATGACACCCCGCTGCAAAAGCAATGCGCAATCTCTCCGCAGGTACTGTTTTAGTGACAGGCAAGAGCCGAACACTGGATGGGTCGCGCCCAATTCGCTGGCAGGTGTCAACAATCCGTTGCTTAACTGTAGCAAGATTTTTTTTAATCTCGTTTAATTGCTGCTCTTCATTGGGTTCCAATATGCTCTCCTAGTGTTCGAAATCAAATTGATTGGTTATTGATCAACTCTTGCTACCATGCTTCATGTGTATTTAAGCATCTAAAACTACAGAGTATCAGTCAGTAATTTTTGATGCTTGATGAAATATCATTTTCCAAACGCCGCCTTGGAATTGCCAGATCGAAGTTCTCATGGATCCTTTGCTGAGGTTATTCATGTCGTTTATTTTTTGG
>JAMXAE010000098.1 GCA_024281695.1 Nitrosomonas sp.
GCTTGTAGATTCATCAACGACTCCTTGAAAACAGTTTAATTTATCAAAACTGTCAGCCGAAGTCGTAATATTCATAATTTAAGAGACACTCAGTCGATTTAGTTACTGTACAATCTTATGTGAACTTCTATAGTTTATATTCGAACTGATTTCCAATAGTTAGATTTCCAATAAATATTATCTAACCGAGATATTGTAATGCCTTTTTTTTGAGAGGCATGTAGAAATTTATTTTTCTCCAAATAAATCCCTACGTGATTTGAGGTAGAACTAGTTCTAAAAAATACTAGATCACCAGTTCTTAAGTCATCCCTCCTAATCTCTTTTCCCAGTCTTGACTGCATTGTAGTAGTTCTAGGTAAGTACAATCCAAACTTTGATTTAAACGTCAAGTGTACAAAACCTGAACAATCAATTCCATGCTGACTAAGCCCGCCTTGCTTATAAGGCACACCTTGCCAGTCATTAAATTGAGAATAAAGCACTTTCCTAATATGACCAGAATCTGTTAATTTACTGGCTTCAGGATTTGATTCGAGTCTAATCAGATTCCTTTCCTTGAGAGAACCGCAGCTCACCAAGAAGCTGATACCAATAAGTATAATAAATTGAGAAATATTCCTTTTCATTGCCGATATATCTATATGATTCTTACCGTTTGCAAATCTGGTTCCTTCTGCAATCTAGTATGTGCTTTACTGACTTCGCTTCAATGAACCAGATTCAACCTTACAATCAATTTCATTTTGGAAATAGGATTATAAGTAATTTCCTATAACCCATTACACACTACCAAATATTTCACTCGATTCTTCCTATCTCAAGTGATGAGTATTATATCTCCCCTATCTTACAATAATACAGTGCTGCATGCTAAACTGAGCCTCTAGCGGATCTGCTAATGATCTAACTTGGAACTGTAGTGCAAAATATTCCGGATACTTTTCATGTAAACTAAACACGATTAACACGCTTACCCATACTCGATATTTTTAACAAAACACATCTGGCCATATCTTTCAATGATACAACTTCATCTACTCCACCTGTCGCAATTGCTTCTTTAGGCATACCAAAAACAACACAGCTTGCTTCATCCTGAGCAAAATTATAAGCACCTGCCTTGTGCATTTCCAACATTCCAATAGCACCATCTTTTCCCATACCTGTCAAAATAACACCAATCGCATTTTTACCCGCACAGTTTGCTGCTGATCGAAATAGTACATCCACTGAAGGACGATGTCGACTGACCAGTTCACCCTGATTTAACTCAGTCATATAGTTCGCGCCACTACGTTTGAGTAATAAATGCGAATGGCCAGGCGCAATAAATGCATGACCAGGCAATATTCTTTCGCCACCTTGAGCCTCAACTACTGATATCTTGCAAAGACTATTCAAGCGATTAGCAAATGATTTTGTAAATGCTTCGGGCATATGCTGAGTTACCAAAATACCCGGAGAATCCGGCGGCATACGCATTAAAAACTCCTTAATAGCCTCTGTACCACCGGTAGAAGCACCGACAATTATCAATTTCTCTGTTGAAGCAACACGATTAGAAACCGTCGGCAAAACCACATCTGCTGTAGCGCTCTTGGCAACTGATATAGGTGAATGCCGCTTAAGCCTTGCTGATTTTGCAATACGAATTTTATTGGCGATTTCATTACCATATTCTCTTAATCCTGATGCAATATCAATTTTTGGTTTAGCAACAAAATCAACTGCACCTAGTTCAAGAGCACGGAATGTCACATCGGAGCCTCGCTCAGTTAATGTTGAAACCATTACCACTGGCATTGGTCTTAAACGCATCAATTTTTCCAGAAAATCCAGTCCATCCATTTTGGGCATCTCAACATCCAATGTCAGAACATCTGGATTCATTTCTCGAATCATCTCCCGTGCCACCAAGGGATCAGAAGCAGCTCCAATTGCTTCCATATCAGATTGGCTATTAATAACATCGCTCAATAGTTTGCGAATTAACGCTGAATCATCAATAACCAGGACTCTAATTTTTTTCATGATAGACACTCACTTAGTTCAAGATGTAAAGCCGCATCAAGAAAATAACTCGACTTCCCCACCAGTATCAACTCTATCTAAACGTAGTTTGTAATCTTTTTCACGCTGAGAAATAGTAGTGTTTCGCAAATTCCGTAATTTCTTTACCATAACTTTGTTGTTTTTTGGAAAAAAATAGACTTTTCGCGGAAAAACATCAACTAGATCCTGTGCAACAACTCGTATTTTCTCCACTTGTAAGAATTTCAGAACAAAATCAGCATTTCTCTGCCCAACATTTGCAACTGTAAGTCCATCCAAAACATTCCCACCACCAAATACTTTGGCCTCAAGGTTACATCGCCGAGCACCTAGTTTTAGCAGCTGATTAATCAATATTTCCATTGCATAAGTACCATAGCGGGCCGATGCATTTAGTGGACTACCTGCATCACCGCCCCCTTCAGGTAACATAAAATGATTCATACCACCAATCCCGCTGTAACAATCACGGATACAAGCAGCAACGCATGAACCGAGCACTGTTACCAATAACACATCTTTATCCGTAACATAGTACTCACCCGGCAACAATTTAACAGCCTGGTGATTAAAACTCTTATCAAAATAAAAATTAGTCGCCAGCTGCTCATCTATAATTTCAGTCATACTATTATTACCTCAGCCTATTCGCTAACTCATAAACCGTTTTCTCGCGCAACTTAAATAAATCAATTGCATGCTGAAAACTTTCAGAATGACCAGCAAACAATAGCCCATCTGGCGCCAGTAGTGGTACAAATTTTTTTAGGATTTTGTATTGAGTAGGTTTATCAAAATAAATCATTACATTGCGACAAAATATCGCATCAAATGGACCACGTATTGGCCAACTTTCATCCAACAAATTCAGTTGTCGAAATGTAATCATATTACGCAACTCTGGGCGCACTCTTGCCGATCCAGCGTGATGTCCTTTACCTTTCAGAAAAAACTGCTTAAGTTTCTCCTTAGGTATTTTTTCTAACTTATCCAGGGGATAAACACCTAACTGCGCTTTTGCGAGAACATTAGTATCAAGATCAGTTGCTAAAATATGTACAGGCGGTGTAAATGTTTTAAACGCTTGTACCATCGCCATAGCCATTGAATAGGGCTCTTCTCCTGTAGAAGATGCACTACACCAAAGCTGTATTTTCTTTTGGTTCTTGCGTTGTTCCACATGCTTTTCAAGAATAGGAAAATGATGTTGCTCACGGAAAAAGGCTGTTAAGTTAGTTGTTAAGGCATTTGTGAACGCTTCCCATTCTTCCGGGCTTCCACGCTCCAAGAAATTCAAGTATTCATGGAAATTATTAAAACCATTAATACGCACGCGTCGAGCAAGCCGGCTATACACCATATTTTGCTTACTTGAAGAAAGTGATATACCTGCATGTTGGTATATTAGTTTCTTAATACGTTCAAAATCACTCTGAACAAAGGTATATTCACGTGTTCTACTATCAGAGATATCTTCAATACCAGGAACTATTCCCATAACATACCCATTCGAATTAGAGGAAATACTGCATGTTGTGTTAAATACCCCTCTGCAGCATCACTTGCTCAATAGCTTGCTCACTTCATTAACAAATGCCATACAATCATGTATGAATAAAATATCGAAAAGCTAGTAAGCTTCAATGAATATTGATACTGTCACAAAGTTAACATTCAAGGAACTTTTTAATTCATTAAAACAAGAATTATCTTATACTAAATACTTAGGAATTGGATCTGCTCGCTTACGCTCAAGCAATACAGACCCTATCCCTTTCACACTCAATACAAATCGACTACACAGGTGAAACTTGTATCTAATCAGTTCTTGATTTAGAACTCTTCCCAATCGTCACCACCACCGGCTGCTACTTTACGGGGTTGAGCTGATACAGTTGCAGGGGCAGAATCCGCAACCGAATTTACTACCGCTGCCTTTTTAGTGGCAGGCCCACGTTTGGGCAACTTGGTAACGCTCGTCGGACGATTACTTCTCTTAACCGGTGTCGGAGTCATATGGCTACCACCAGACAACTTAAATAAGGTAACCGCTTGTGTAAGGGCCTGCGCTTGTTCTTGCATGGATTCAGCTGCTGCTGCCGCTTCTTCCACCAACGCCGCATTCTGCTGTGTGACTTCGTCCATCTGCGTCACTGCTTGATTAACTTGCTCAATCCCTGAGCTTTGCTCCTGTGAAGCTGCAGAAATCTCACTCATGATGTCTGTCACTCGCTTAACTGCACTCACAATCTCATCCATGGTCGCACCAGCTTCATCAACCAACCGAGTACCATCTTCCACTTTGCTGACAGAATCACTGATCAGTTCTTTGATCTCTTTTGCCGCAGCTGCTGAGCGTTGTGCTAGTGTACGCACTTCAGTTGCCACAACTGCAAAACCACGACCTTGTTCACCAGCGCGAGCAGCTTCCACAGCTGCGTTCAATGCCAGAATATTGGTCTGAAATGCTATGCCATCAATGACGCTGATAATATCAACAATCTTTTTGGAACTTTCATTGATGGAACTCATGGTTTGTACTACCTGACCAACCACCGCACCGCCTTTCACAGCCACTTCAGAAGCACCCGCTGCCAGTTGGTTAGCTTGCCGAGCATTATCTGCATTTTGCTTCACGGTAGAAGTCAGTTCCTCCATGGAAGAGGCCGTTTCCTCCAGACTGGATGCCTGTTCTTCAGTACGTTGACTCAAATCAGAATTGCCTGAGGCGATTTCACTCGACGCAGTTGCGATAGAGTCTGTACCTGTGCGTACTTTACCCACCAGATCTACCAGGTTGTCGTTCATGGTTCTTAAGGCCTGCAGCAAACGACCGGTTTCATTGCTTGAATTCACTTCAATACGACTGGTTAGGTCTCCCGATGCCACTGCATTGGCTACCGCAATGGCTTCATTTAGTGGACCTACTATGGCTCGTATCAGTAAGAAACCAGCAATACCCGCCAGAACAACACCCAATCCCATGACGATCAGTGAAATCATAAGGATACTTTCGTAATGGCTTTGCGCGAGGGCGTTTTCCTTGGCAGAAATAGTTCCTTGTAAATCAAGCAAAGCAAATACGGTATCACGCAATACGTTAAATTTTGGCACGGTATCTGTCGAAAGATTTTGCGTTGCAGCTTCAAATTCCCCTGCTGATGCCAAATGGAAAGTTCGATTCATTGAACTGACATATTGTACGTGCTGCTCGCCTTTAATTTTAGTCAGCTTTTCTTCTTCGGGTGTTAAATAAGTTGCTAAATATTTAGCCCAAACTCCTTCATTCTGCTTCACTAACTTATTCGCTTCCTCACCTAACGCTTTTGCAGTAGCCTTATCTTTCGATTCAATCGCATTTCTAGCGTTCTCGCGGACCTGGTACCAAACATCCAGGATCGTTCCCAATTGTACTGATGGAATCAAGCGATCTTCATAAAGTGACCTTAATCCTGCGTTGGATTGATTAATTCCATACAGTCCTAAACTACCAATACCCGTCAGTAGCAACGATAACAAGCCAATTACAGACACCAGTCGTGATTTTATCGATAAATTATTAAACATTCGTATCTCCTTTAGACTTTCTTATTCAAAAAACAACCTTTTTCGTTAATTAATACTTTGATCAATTAAACCCATATCGCTGCTACTCATTAGCTTTTCGATATCGATTAATATCAGCATCCGTTCTTCGATTGTTCCTAGTCCCATGATATATTCAGTATCAATGACTGAGCCAAATCCCGGTGTCGGTCGCATCTGCTCTGCCTCAAGACTGAGCACGTCTGATACTCCATCTACTACAATCCCCATCACGCGCCCGGCTACATTTAAAATAATCACCACGGTAAATTGATCATAATTCGCATTGCCTAACCTAAATTTGATCCTCATATCGATAATCGGAACAATAATCCCTCTCAGATTCACAACCCCTTTGATAAACTCCGGTGCATTCGCTATCTGGGTAATCGAGTCATACCCTCGTATCTCCTGTACCTTCAGTATCTCAATCCCGTATTCCTCTCCTCCCAAGCGAAACGTCAAAAACTCATTCGCCAGTTGACCCATTACCCCACCCGTCGACCCAGCGGCCCCAACTATCCCTTGCTCTTGTGACATGTTGTGTGCTCCCAATTTTCTAAAATATCAAATACGTAAAGTATGCTACAAACATAAACCACTAATACGCACACTTATACTGCTTCTTGTTGTGATGCCATTACTAATGCAGCAGTATCTAGAATCAGTGCCACTTTGCCATCACCCATAATTGTTGCACCTGAAACACCTTGCACTCTCCGGTAATTGCTTTCAAGGCTCTTAATAACAACTTGATGCTGTCCGACTAGATCATCTACAAACAAAGCAGCTTTGTGACCCTCAGCTTCCAAAATAACAAGAATTCCTTCATGTATCGAGGTTACATTTGGATGCAAATTAAAGACTTCATGCAGCGCAATCACAGGCAGATATTCGCCACGTACTTGCACTACTCGCCCATGACCACTGACAGTTTTAATATCAGCAGCTGTTGGTTGCAGCGATTCGGTAATATAATTGAGCGGCACGATAAACATTTGGTCGCCAACAGCTACCGACAACCCATCTAGGATGGCTAGTGTTAATGGCAAACGAATAGATATACGTGTGCCCACTCCAAATGCTGATTCAATATCAATACGCCCACCCATACTTTGTATATTACGCTTTACTACATCCATACCAACACCACGCCCAGATACATCAGTAACTTTCTCAGCTGTAGAAAAACCAGCTTCAAATATCAATAACCAAACTTCCTGATCGGTCATTCCATCATGCACTGGTAAACCACGCTCTCTAGCTTTGGCAAGAATCTTCCCTCGATTTAAACCTGCACCATCGTCACTAACTTCGATAACGATGCTCCCACCCTGATGGAACGCACGTAACGTAATCGTACCTTGCGCTGATTTACCCGCAGCAATACGCTTCTCAGGCACTTCTATGCCATGGTCCAAGCTATTTCTAACCAAGTGAGTTAAAGGATCAGCAATTTTTTCAATTAAACCCTTGTCTAGTTCAGTGTTCTCACCGACTGTCTTCAGTTCAACTCGTTTATTCAGTTTAGATGCCAAATCACGTACAACACGCGGATATCTACTAAAAACAAAGCTAATAGGCATCATACGGATCGACATAACAGACTCTTGCAAATCTCGTGTATTTCTCTCCAATTGATTCATACCACTATGTAGTTTCTCAAAAACTACTGGATCAAACTGAGATGCTGTTTGAGCAAGCATTGCTTGTGTAATTACTAATTCACCAACTAAATTAATCATTTGATCAACTTTCTCAATACTGACCCTTATCGATGAAGTTTCGCTAGCAGGAGCCGCTGTATTAGCTTTGTTCGGAGTTTTATTAGATGCGGCTTGGGCTTCGTTCTTACCATCACTGGCATTTCTTTGCTGCAGTGGATTCAGACTTTGTTCTGAATCCGCAGTATCATTTGGTGCAGCCGGTGCTCCTGGAAAGAAACCATAACCCGGTGCAGGTGGCATTTTGGTCACTACAAGCCCATCTTCATCGACAAATGATTCTGTATCGATGGCGTCCATATGTGAAACTATGGCTTCTATTGCATTGGACCTAACCGTCTTGGATGTATCGAGTCCAATTTTCAGATTTGTTGGATCAACTACAAATGCCAGTGTCTCCCAGATATCTTCTTCATTCTTACTCGTAGTGAGTTTCAATTTACAAAATTCTTTTTCATCCGCCAATGTGACGTTTTCTAGAATCCCCAGCTGCTTTAAATTTAAAAATAAATTTTCTATGGTCGTGTCGCTTATACCAGCATTAGAAAATTCGATATAATATGTAAGTCTCGACGAATCCTCTATTGATGGCAGAATCCCAACTTCAACTTCTACTGGGATTGCTTCGATCTTAGTATCAGAACTTAAAATTTCATTAGCTGGCATCCGTGTTTCATCACTCAACCTCTTTAGTTCCTCACAAACGGCCGTAGCAACAGCAGGATCTGCTTGACCTTCACCGCGATGTCCTGCCAGTTGCCCCTTAATAACATCTCCAGCCTTTAAGAAAGCATCAACCATCTCGCTGCGCACTTCAAGTTCCCCTCTGCGCAATTTATCCAGCAATGTTTCCAACATATGGGTCATCTCCGTCATATCTGTAAAACCAAATGTACCCGCTCCACCCTTGATTGAATGCGCAGCACGAAATATAGCGTTTAAATCTTCCAAATCTGGTGAATTTACATCGAGCCTGAGCAGACATGTTTCCATATCCGCCAATAATTCTGAGGATTCCTCAAAAAATATTTCATAAAACTGTTCAAGATCTGTACTCATAGGTAACCCTATTCCAAGTTGAGCTATTAGCCTAGCACCCTAGATAAACAAACAAATTAAGAAACAGAAGCGTAAAAATTATTCAATCTACAGAATTAACTAAATTACCTTTAGGATCTTAATCTGCAAGATAATATTAACCAATAACCTTACCGATCACTTCTAATAAACGCTTTGGATCAAATGGCTTAACCAACCAACCTGTCGCACCCGCAGCTCTGCCTTTCGCTTTAATTTCATCACCTGACTCAGTAGTCAGCATCAAGATAGGCACAGCTTTGTAATGAGATAACTGGCGCAACAATTCAAGCAACTTTAAACCATCCATACGTGGCATATTAATATCCGTCAATACTAAATTAACCTTATGAGCATTCGCTTTGTCTAATGCATCTTGACCATCAACTGCTTGAATAACTTCATAACCCGCACCTTTCAGCGTAAAAGCAACCATTTGCCGAATTGATGCAGAATCATCTACTGCAAGTATCGTTTTAGCCATTACCTACTCCTCTTACTAAGGTTGTTAATTTTCCTGATGAAAACATTAATACTCCAAACAGTTTTTATTAAAAAAGCTCAACATCACCCATGTGCATCCCTTGCTGTACAACAGGTTTTCTTTTACTTTTAGCATTCGCCATATTAATTGCCTTCGAAATCCCTTCATGTATCGCACTTAAGGTTCTTTTCCCATTCTTCCAATTGCTTTGCCGATCAATACGCTGTAGCTCCATATTGAGTGTCTCAACTTGGTGTGCTGTATGTGCGAGTAGTTGCGTCACTAAATCTCCAAACTGTAATGAAGTAACCGCCATTTCCAACTCTTGCTCAATCTTGTCAGCAATCACCATCTGCTTTTCCAATAATTCAAGAATAGGTTTACTTCCTTCTGGAGCAGCCATTCTCTCAATGGCCAGAACCATATCGTGGTGCGATTTAGTCAACTTACTAATGTATCTAAAGTTACTAACCAAATTATTGACTGCGTCACTAACTAACCGGTCAACTTGATTAAGCTCCTCTTTAATACCCAAAAAGTATTCATCTGCTTCACCATTACATAAGGCTTCATTTAGATCTGCTGGTGCTATTTCTCCTGCAATCTGACTATTCATCTCACTATTCTCTGATTGCATTTCAGACATATTCTTCTCCTCTTATACCCAACTTGATCAAAATTATTAATGCTACTTAACTTATATAACTCACAAAGCGCATTGATCGTTGATATTAGATTCCTCTCCGAATCGATTGGAATATTTATGATTCCAATTTCCATCCACAGACCAGACCAGACCATATCTATTCAACAAATTAACGACAGAGACTAAAATAACTTTAGTTCCATCGCCCCATGCCGGTTATACAATTTCTTAGAAAAAGACGTAAATAGCCAATCGCCATAATGACTATCAGGCAACACAGCAAAAATATGACAACCTATTGACTTAGTGGAAACTTCTCATTATCCAGTAAATGCCTTTATATTTCTGGCTTAGAATATTTCATGAGAAATTAGTATTAATCAGCAGTTTCTCCAATCCGATTAGCCCACCCAATTGCTTGCATCTCTATATCGGCTAATTCACTCAAACTCAGAAAACCCAGTTCAATCAAAATTAATTGGATTGTATTAATTTCCCCCTTCTCGTTGAGTTCGACTAATCTTAATTCTTGACCCAAGCGCCCATCTCGGCAGATTAGTGCTTGACTCATATCATCCGGGATGCCCAACTTATCTATTATTTGTTGCATCTCAATACCAAGCAACACATCAAGTAGTGATAAAATACCGACCATAAATGCTTTCTCTTGATGATTTTTGTCATGTGGACGTTCTACTGCTGCAATCAATTCCATTAACTTCCCACGCATTGCGGCAGTTTGCATTAAAGCATTTGACATACTATTATCTGATTGATTGGCAGAATAAAGTAACAGTTGCACCCATCTTTGTAGTTGCTTACGCCCCATAATCATAATTGCGTGTTTGATAGAGCTGATCTTTTGAGGCAAACCATTAGCAACCGAATTCACCATACGCATCAGGTTATAACTCAATCCGGGTTGGTGTTTGAATTCCTTCTCAATTTCATCAATATCGCTATCACCCATAACTAATGTTAATAGCTTCAATAATGACAGCTTTCCAGGATCAGCATGCTTTCCTGATATAATTTCAGGTTTTGCAAAATAATAACCCTGAAACATCTGGAAACCTAATTGCATACAGCGCTTTTCCTGTTCATAGCTCTCCACTTTCAGCGCCAAAAGCAGAACCGGCCAATGATTCAGTTCACTCACAAGTTTTGCAAGCTCCTTCTCACCTAATGCAAGAATATCTACTTTCACCACACTGGCTATAGGCAGCAGTTGTTCGATCTTGCTATTTATTTCAACAACCTTATCGATAGCAAATTGATACCCATTCTGTTTTAACTCGTTACACCGCTGTATAAATTCTGCCGTAACAACTTCAGGCTCTTTCACTTCCAGCACAACATGTTTATTCGGTAGCAAACTAATAATGTCGCTCATAATCAAATCAGGATCGGCATTGATAAAACCACGTTGACGACCCAGTACATTCTGAATCCCTAAGAGTCCATAGGCATTAACAATAACGTTAGCTGAAGCAGAAAAATCATTTATGAAATTCGCTGTTCCCTCAGTCTCTTTGTGCCTAAAAAGTAACTCAAATGCTACTAGATTTTGATTACGATCTAGAATTGGCTGTCGACCAAGAAAAAAACCTTCCATTCACTCCTCCGCATTAATCCAGCATTTCACATAAATTGTGTTAGCTCATCGGCCTTCTTGAGTATTTCTTAAGCACTATTTGCAACCGACCAGAGTATTGATCAAAATTTCTAGTTTTTAAATAGAATCAGAAGATTCATCCGGGAGAGTATTAGATAGTGTAGTCACGAAATAAGGAATATGAGGTTCTTGTAAAAAACACAAGGATTCCATATGACCCATTCACATCGCAGACACGACATATCAGACGAAGTTTGGTCAGTGCTTGAGGTACATTTACCAGGCCGCCAAAGCGCTTGGGGAGAAATAGCCAGAGATAATCGTCAGTTCATCAATGCTGTTTTCTGGATTATGCGCACGGGTGCGCCG
>JAMXAE010000099.1 GCA_024281695.1 Nitrosomonas sp.
GGTTTGATCGCGACATGCGCGACGATGTCCTGGCCGGTGAAATGCCGCCTAAAATACCGCCTGCGTTGTTGCTTAAGAAACCCTGCGGCGTCATTTCGTCGGAATGCTCGGTGCCTTTTTGCGTGACACTGGCAAAGCCTGCGCCGATTTCCACGCCTTTCACCGCATTGATGTTCATCATTGCATACGCGATTTCCGCATCCAGCCGGTCGTACACCGGTTCACCCCAACCGACCGGAACGCCTTGCGCGATCACGCTGATTTTCGCGCCGACCGAATCGCCGGACTTGCGCAATTGATCCATGAACGCTTCCAGTTGATCGACATAACTGTTGTCGGCGACAAAAAAAGGATTTTCGTCGATGTCCTCCCAGTGCCGAAACGGAATTTCAATCGGCCCGAGTTGCGCCATATAACCGCGAATTACAATGCCATACTTCTCATGCAGCCACTTTTTCGCTATCGTACCGGCGGCAACGCGCACCGCCGTCTCGCGCGCCGAAGCACGTCCGCCGCCGCGATAATCACGGATGCCGTATTTCTGCCAATAGGTGTAATCCGCATGGCCGGGGCGGAATACGTCCATGATTTTGCTGTAATCCTTGCTGCGCTGATCTTCGTTGCGGATCAACAAGGCAATCGGCGTGCCGGTGGTCTTGCCTTCGAATACCCCGGACAGGATCTCGACAGTATCGGATTCGCGCCGCTGCGTGACATGCCGCGACGTACCGGGCTTGCGCCGGTCGAGCTCAAATTGAATCTCTTCGGTGCTGATCTCCAGACCCGGAGGGCAGCCGTCGACGATACAACCGATCGCAGGACCGTGCGATTCGCCGAACGACGTAACGGTAAATAGTGTGCCAAGTGTGTTGCCGGACATGCTTTTAATCTCTTAAAACGGAAGGGGGGAGTCTATCATACGTAGCTAAAGCGGGTATATCTGGTAACTAACTGGATTGTTAGGTTCTTATTCTAATTCGCAATAGAAGTCGTATTAATAATCCAGTTCTACCCAGTATGCTTTGGCTCTTTCACCATTAACTGTTCGCTTATTGGAAGACAAAAAATAGAACGAATCTTATTAACATATAATTCAGCATGATTCTGATACATTGATTTCTATAGTATCTAAAAATCATCATCCAATAAACAAAATGGGAGCCTAAGCCCCCATTGCGGATTAAATCTAAGTCTAATTTAAACTACAGATACTTTTCTGCGGCGTGCCACAAATCCGACTAACCCTAATCCCATTAATAACATGGCGTAGGTTTCAGGTTCTGGAACCGCACCAATCACTTGGAATGCTGCAACATACCCGAAAGATCCGCCGCCGCCATCTGATTGAAACATGGTACCGGATCCATCGCCAATGTAACCAGGAATACCCATATTAACAGGATCGTACCAACCCATATAATAACTGCCGGCACCAAGATTTATACCGGAAATACTAGAATAAATCATCGCAACATCATTGCCCAGTTCCACGCGCCCATAGCTAGAGACGGTCTCGGTATACAATAAGTTTGTAAGCGAAGAGTCCCAAATAGTGATATCGATCGAGTGATCAAATGGACCATAATTACTTTGAACAGCAAAATTCGTACCAGTAACTGTACTATTAGAGCTTAAAGTAAAAAGGTCATAAACATGATAAGTTCCACCGCAGCTTGAACACCAAGCATTTACAGTTGGATTATCAGCTGAAGCAAACGCAGAGGATGTATATAAAACATCCGCTTTAGCAACACTAACTGAGCATGCAAGACTGACTGCAACTGCTAAAGGTTTTAATCTCATTCTTATTCTTCCTTGAAAATATTTTTGAAAGCGATTCTGATTCGAAGCTAACGAATCTGCTTTTTATTATAACCCTATAAATGTAAAAAATTTAATAAATATATCTTGCCGATATGGTTGAATTATTAAACACCCGTTTAAGTAATATGGGGATCACAAATATATACCATTGAAGAGCAAAGAATAACTATAAAGCCTCTTTGTCTTCCCGATAATATATGAAAAATCCTATAACCACCTTTATGAGCAATGGATTCAAGTGAAGCGGCACCAAATCGATCACCCCATTTGAGCCATATCAACAACGAAATCGTATGATCATGTTATACCTGCGTTAAAATGCGTGTCATTGATAATCGTAAGGGTGTCTCTAAAAATTCAGAGTTTTAAACAAGACGAGGCGAGAAAAAAATATTGATGCAGCATATTATTGATATGTGAGGAAATATTTTTTGTGAACAACGACGTAATGTAACAAAATATGAATTTTTAGAGATGCCCGTAAATTAATCCCGGGAGTTAGCATGAATACACCACAAGTGAAGGAATTTTTACTCAACCTGCAAGACGGCATCGTCAAGGGACTGGAGCAAGTCGACGGCAAAGCGTTCCGGCGCGATAGCTGGGATCGACCGGAAGGCGGCGGCGGTATGAGTAGCGTGATTGAGGAGGGCAACGTGCTGGAACGTGGGGGTGTCAATTTCTCGCATGTGTTCGGCCCCGGTCTGCCGGCATCGGCGACTGCTGCGCGGCCCGAATTGGCGGGGCGTTCGTTCGAGGCGATGGGGGTTTCGCTGGTGTTGCATCCGCGCAATCCGTATGCGCCGACGGTGCACATGAACGTGCGCTTTTTCGAGGCGCGCAAGGACGGTGCGGAGCCGGTTTGGTGGTTCGGCGGCGGTATGGATTTGACGCCGTATTACGGTTATGCCGAAGATGCGGTGCATTTTCATCAAACCTGTAAGGATGCATTGCAACCGTTTGGCGCCGATACTTATCCGCGCCTGAAAAAATGGTGCGACGAGTATTTTTATTTGAAGCATCGCAAAGAACCGCGCGGTATCGGCGGCGTGTTTTTCGACGATTTGAATCAACCCGATTTCGATACCTGCTTCAAACTCACGCGCAACGTCGGCGAAAACTTTCTGAATGCGTACCGTCCGATTCTGGAGCGGCGCAAGGATACGCCGTACGGCGAGCGCGAACGCGATTTTCAGGCGTACCGGCGCGGGCGTTACGTCGAATTCAACCTGGTGTGGGATCGCGGTACGTTGTTTGGCCTGCAGACCGGCGGGCGCACCGAATCGATCCTGATGTCGCTGCCGCCGATTGTCAAATGGCGCTACGACTGGAAGCCCGAAGCGGGTAGCGCCGAGGATAAGCTGTATACCGATTTTCTGATCGGCAAGGATTGGGTATAAGCGTTTTTCCAGTGGGGAAAGTTTCGCTCAACACGCAGATTTTGCTCGGGGCAGTGATCGGTATTGCCTTGGGTTCCGGTTTGTCCGGGTTGGGGCAGGCGTCAGAAATCACGCAAGGCGGCATGTACATCGCCAAACTGATAGCCACGCTGTTTATCGACTTGCTGCGCATGATTCTGATTCCGCTGGTATTCACCTCGATTGTCGTCGGGGTGTCGAATTTGCGCGCACATCAAAAAATGAGCCGCGTGTGGCAACTGACGCTGCTTTATTTCTTTGCCACGATGTCGTTAGCGTTGGTGCTGGGATTGACGGCAGCCAATCTGTTTCAACCCGGCGGTGGAATGCAAATGGCGATGTTCCAGGATGCGATGCAAAGCTTCCAAGTGGTACAGATGTCGCTGGCCGATTTTTTTGCGCAATTTTTGCGCTCGCTGTTTCAAAATCCGATTGCCGCTTTAGCGCAAGGCAATGTGCTTGCAGTGGTAATCTTTGCGATACTGCTCGGTATTGCATTGGTTATCGGGGGTGAGCGTTATCGCAACATTCTGGCATTGATGCAGGAATTTCTCGAAGTGATCCTGATGCTGGTCGGCTGGATCATGCGGCTTGCACCGCTGGGCATCATGGCGTTGTTGCTGCAATTGGTCGTCGCGCAAGATGTGCAATTGTTGTCGACTATGGTGCAATTTGTCGCTTTGGTGATGGGTATTACGCTGTTGCATGGCGTTGTGGTACTGCCGTTGATTCTTTACTTGGCAACCGGCATGACGCCGCTCAAATTCTGGCGAGGCTCGCGCGAAGCGTTGATTACCGCAGTTGCCACCAGTTCCAGTGCTGCGACTTTGCCGGTTACGTTGCGTTGCGCGGAACAGCATTTGCACGTCAAGCGCGATGTCGCCGGTTTTGTGATTCCACTGGGTGCGACCATGAATATGGACGGCACGGCGTTGTATGAAGCGATTGCAGCATTGTTCATCGCCAATTTGGTCGGTGTTGAGCTGACTTTTGCGCAACAATTGATTGTATTCTTGACCGCCATGTTGGCCGCAATCGGTGCACCGGGCATACCCAGCGCGGGCATGGTAACGATGGTTGTGGTATTGCAGTCGGTCGGATTGCCGGTCGAGGCCATTGCTATCTTAATGCCCGTCGACCGGCTACTCGACACATTACGCACCATGGTGAATGTGGAGGGAGACATGGTGGGAAGTCTGGTGGTGCAAAAGTGGTCCACTCCACCTTTGAGCGGCGATAACTGAGCCCAATTTATGCACTATCCAATTGCAAAATTGCAATGGATACATTCTAAAAAAAATATGAATGATTGGGAATGTGGCAAATTGCCGCAGCGGTAACGCGGATAGTTCTTCAACGGCCGGTTAACTTATATTGGGAATCATTTTATGCAACAAGAGCAAGATCTTTTTTCGCATCAGGATACGTTGGCGAACTTGCATGAAAACATACCGCTGACGGAAAAATTGCGTTTCCTGCACCAAGTCATGCGTCAGGACTTTCCGTTTATCGATCGCCTCGCCATTGCGTTGTTCGACGACAAGACGCAAATGCTGAAGACATACACGCACAGCACCGAAGGTAACGACAGTCCGGTGACGACTTATGAGGCGCCGCTCAGTTCGGCGCCGTCGTTGCACGCCATTATCGAGCACCGCAGGCCGCGTTTAGTGCAAGATTTGGCGATTTTTGCGCAAGGAACCCACGAGCATACCAAACGTGTCGCCGCCAAAGGATATCAATCCAGCTACACCATGCCGCTCTATCAAAGCGGAACGTTTATCGGTTTCTTGTTTTTTAATTCGATGCAACAGCATCCGTTTACGCCGCAATCGCTGCGGCAGATCGATATTTACGGTCATCTGATTGCATTGATGGTGATCAATGAATTGGCGGCGATACGCACATTGTTGGCTGCGGTTCGTGCGGCACGCAACATGACACACTACCGCGACTTGGAAACCGGTTCGCATATCGACCGCACAGCACATTACGCCCGCCTCATTGCTCGCGAATTGGCCGCGAATTATGGCATCACCGACGAACAGATCGAGCATATTTTTTTATTCTCGCCGATGCACGATGTCGGCAAAATCGGCATTCCGGACAGTATTTTGCGCAAACCGAGCAAACTGGATGACGATGAATTCGATGTGATGAAAACACACCCGGAGAAAGGGCGCGAGATTATCGATTCGGTATTGAAAGATTTCAGTCTGGGTACTTTCGGGCATGTCGATATTTTGCGCAACATTGCGGAATTTCATCATGAAGCGATGGACGGCAGCGGTTATCCCAAAGGGTTGAAGGGTAATGAAATTCCTATCGAAGCACGTATTAGTGCCGTCGCCGATGTTTTTGATGCATTGACTTCGCGCCGCTCATACAAGGCGCCGTGGACTAACGAAGAAGCTTTCGTGGTATTGCAGAAAATGTCCAATTCGAAGCTGGACCGCGATTGCGTCGAAGCGCTGATCAACAATGCCGACAAAGTACGTGAAATTCAGCAACGCTTCCGTGACGAAGATCTGATTTGAGTTTGTTAATAGGAGAGCATCAAGATGAAAAACGACTCTGATGTGCAGAATCTGCTCCAGATTCTCAGCCCAATCAGTAGCCCAGATGATCCGGATTTTCGCTACAAACGCCGAGTTGGCCATCATGCCATTCAAATTGCCGTAGATACCATTGCCTATGCATTTAATATTCCGCTGCAATTAATACTCATCGATAAGCTGAGAAACTTACCGAACACCATTGTGCAGTTGCTGGAGAAAGAAGAAACTAAAATAATTCTTAAAAATGAAGCACCTGATCTTGATGCTGTCGACTATTTCCGGTTAGGTACTGATTTTTTTCTTGCGCGCGATTGGATTTTGCAACTGGCAAACCCCGATGAACCTCTCCCAATTCGTCCTGATCTGCCCAAAGGATGGGAGCAGGGCATATTAATCTTGCTGCCACATATCGAACGGCAAGTATGGTTGACAGAAATCTCCAATCCCTTGCCGGTAGATGCTTTGTGCCGCATGCAGTATCAATGGGCGCTTTACTTATTGATGTGGTATTCGAAGCAAACAGAAGCAGGAGGAGTATTTGATCTTCCGGCAGAGCCGATTACCAACAGTCATCAATTACCTGATCCACAAGTAAAAGAACCAGAAACTGAGCATTGTGTATTTACTATCGAACATTTTATAATTCATCGGCTGAATCCTTTCATATTGGCCGATGATGACGGTAAAGGCACACTGTGTTTACCCATTGCTGGTCCTTTTTTTGAAATATCGGATACTAGCAAAAAAGATCCTCACACAATCTTTAGGAATAGGTTTAATCGTTTCATACAGCGAGTCAATGAAAGTGAATGGCATAGTGATGCCTTGACTCCTCCCAACCAAGACGAACTGATCGATGCATTCGCTGCTCGCATGGATTTATCATCAGACGAATCAAAGAGTCGACCCATTGAGGCACACGATGCATTACGCATGTTTTTGGGTGCCACCATTGATAGTGATTTAGTCAGATCGCGTATTACTTTCGAAACTGCGACTATGTTGATCGCATGGTTTGCAAGATGGCAGAAATATCGAGATCAGTGTACAGAAAGTCGAATTTTACTTCGCTTCAACAACAGTGCTCGCTTGGTATTGGCAGAACGGCAGGGTGAAACATGGCATTTGCACATACAGAAAGGAAATACCGGCGACACTTCGATTATCGATATTGATGAAATACTTAGTCAATTGATTAAAAAAGAAGACCGTCATATAGACAGACTGGATGGTTTTGTTAATCGGCTGTTAGAACGTCGGAGTGCTGCCTGGTCGACTCAAATTATCGCAATTAATAACCTTTTAAACCGCCATGCAAGTATCGTTACCAAATCCAATCCGAATACGTTCGACTCAACAGAACCGAAATCCACCCCAAACTCATCAGATTCCTATGCACAGCCATTTAGCAACCGTGCAAGAGCCATGTTACGAGGTTTCGGTAATCAAATTTGTCGCTACCTGGTCAGCATTACTCGCGCCGACAAAGCAGATGTTTATTGGTTGGATTATAGTCAGACACCACCAAGGCTGGTGCATGCTGGTGGCTTTGCACGCTTGAAAACACTCCGTGCATACACGGAAGAAATTTGCAAAACCTTTGATGCCTGGGCCTGGCAAGAAGAAAAGACAGAATTAGCAAATAATAAACCCTGTCCGGCAAGCCTTCGGCAAAACTCTTCATCGCAGGCTTACCGAGTGGCTGCTACCGCAAGTGAGGAGCCGCAACCAGTTGACGGGAGAATGGGGGTTTCTAATAAAAGAAAGAAAGTCATTCCTTATCAGGAAAATATCTCCCCGAGAGCGAATGAGTCGGTGGATTTCTTTGATGGATTTCCTGATGATGCAATTCCTAGAGATGCCATGGCTCAGCCATTGCTGGTAAACGGCCGGGTCGTGGGGGTGCTTACTTTTCATGGTTTGATTGATAAACAATTCGATGCCAGGCTATTTATGCCGATACGTCGTGCAGCGAGCTTAATTGCCATTTGCATGTATCATCAAAGTCAATTAGAACACATCGGTCAGTTGAATTCCTTGTTTGCGCATGATGCCATCTCACTAAGACAATACAATCAACAAAACGAATTTAATCCGCTCAAAGATGTATCTCGTTTTTTGAGTAATATTTTTCTTTGCCCAGTGGTGCATCTCTGGCTCTGCAGTAAAGAAAATGAAAATAGATTCGAGTTGTATGGATATAACTGGCAAGGCATTTTTCAAGGTGCCGGTAGCTTACATCAGGAGTTTACGCATGATCCCAACGATGCTGAGCGTAATCCCAGCGATTGCGCCTTTTCCGCACTAGCGATTGATTTATGGCAATCGGAGCGCGGCGAGCACAAGGGTAGTTTTGTACAAGGCTATTTTGATTATAAAGAGGAAAAAACAAAACGCTTTAATGCGACTGAAGCCAGTACGTTAGGTTGCATCCTAGGCAACGATATTTTTGCGTTGCCGACATTTAAATCCTATCGCCAAAAAATCTTCAAACAACCGCCTGAAGGTTACGCATTATTGAACATCATGAGTTTTCCATTGTATCGACAAAAGCAAAGTATCACAGCCTCAAACTCAGAGAAGAATGAAAGCTCAGTCAATGATGATGAAAATGAAATTGTTGGTATCGTAACGCTGCATGATTGGGGATATACCTGTCTTGAGGGCAATGTCCGATCAAGAAGTCAGCCTTGGGATAGTGGCTGGCGTACCGTGGTAAAACATATGCAAACCAATTTACCTTATCTGTTGACTCAAGCGGAAATATTGGATAACCAACTGATGGATGCCAGACGATATCTGATCCATGCCGGACGCGCGGAATTGATTGGCGTATTAGATAGCACCTACAAATTAAAATCCAGTCTTAACAATGTTCTTGCGCCTGACCGAGGTCTCAGGAGAATTATTGATGAAGTATTGTCCGATAATTTTAAGGGCGATTACCGGGAAAAACTGTGGAATTCGCAAATTACCCTTGAACAAACTTGGCAATCCATTCTGGACGCCGCTTCACCAATTTGGGAAGAAAACTTATCCCAGTTAATCAACGTTATGCAGGAATATCGTAATCTATCGATGTTAGGTGTCAGCATCGTCCAAGCGAATGAGTCGATAAATATTAAAGAACAAATAGAGAAGATTCTTCAGTCGTACCAAAACACCCTTCGTAGAAGAGGTATTTGGAAAGAAGTCGAAATCGCAGAAAATGTTTTTATCAGAATGCCTCTTTTATGGTTTAGGATTATTTTTGCTGATTTGATACATAATGCAGCTAAGTATGCCACTTCTGGTAGAGCGTTAGAGATTATGTGGAAAAATCAAATTCTCTCCATACAAAATGAAGGTACTTATCGTTCCGATCTGGATAATGAACAGCGATTACTCATGGCGGGCAAGCGTGGTTCGGCGGCTCGATTTTACCGTGAAATAGAATCTTTACCCAATAGTATCATTAAACGTAGTGGTCAAGGTTTAGGTTTATGGGGAGCCAAGCTGATATGCGGACTTGTCAACATAAAAATGGATCTGAATATCAATCCATTAACAAACAGTTTAAAAGATAATGGTGGTGTTTTGGAAGGTAGAGCAATCTATACAATTACTCTTACCATTCCCAGAATCATGGTAGAAAAAACAATACCCGCGGGTAATGACTTTTTTTGAGGATAGAAGGAACAATATTGATGAGTGTAAATAACAGAATAAATGTGTTATGGCTAGATGATGATTTGCTCTCCCTAACTAAAGGTAAAACACCGGAACGTACTCGATTGCAACCTTGGTTACGGTGGTTTAAAAAAAATGAACATCGCATCAAATTGCTTGAGGCATCTACGATTAAGGATTTTGCAGATATCCTAAAAAGCAGAGAAGCATTGCAATCGGCTGACGACGATTACTTGCATGTACTGCTGATTGATTTGATGCTGAGAGGTGGCAGCATGCTACCAGAAACATTCGGAGACCTGGAATTTCCAGATGAAAAAGTCATTCCAATGGAGGCCGGTATGCAGTTAGTAAAATTGATACGTGAATCAAAAGCACCATCTTGGTTAACGAAGCATGCAAATCGAAAGATTGTTATTCTTACTACACTTACTGACGCGAAATCTACAATTACGGATCATCTTAAATCGGATGGGACAGTGGACATTATTTACAAGAAATTGGAAGTTGATGGTAGTGAGCAAATGATTCCCAGTAAGGATTTTATTGAGTACTTTTCTACTGTTTCATGCGATTAAGTATATGTGTCTTATATACAAGTGATTATCTGCATCAACCTTGTCAGACAAGAGTAAATACTATCAGAATTGATATCATGGAAATAATCTTTATTTTTCTTGCGATTATCTTTGTCGCCCTCATCGTGGTGCACATTCCTTTTTATAAGTTGTTAGCTTGCCAACGATGGAGGTGCGCTGAATGGATATCATGGTTTTTTGTGTTATTGCTAGCGGCTATGATTGTTCTTCTGACATTGAGCTTAGCAAGTGCCAGTTTCCTCGATTCAGTTCTTGGCCAATCTACAGATGCACCAGTGACCTCTAAGGAGACACTGATGAATTCGGTAAACGAAATGGAGCGCGTGGTAAAAGGTACGCAACAATATATGTATATCAATGAAGTAAGCAATGAGGCAGGTGCTGCACAACGAGGTGATTTACTTTTGCAGCCAATTAATCAGTTTTTCCCTAATTCATCGCAGGATGCCTCAAAATTACCGAATAACAAAAGTGATTCTGTACCAGGTACCATGACCGCAATTGCAATAGTAATTGCGGTGATTACTTTATTGTTAAGTCTTGGTACTTCATGGTTAATGCGGGAATTGAAAAGAATTGATAGCTCAAAAATACAGCTTGAAAAATTAGAAAGTAAATTTGCAGAAAAATCCGAAGTTATTGCAGATTTCTGGAAAGCAAAGCTGGCACTACATGAATGGGTAGAAGTCAATGCTAAGTCAGCAGATCGCTTAATTAATTATAATAAGCTTGGTATTTGGCTTGAAATGCTGATGTCGGAAGATGAATCGGTGCGGAAAAAAGCTTTCGCTCAACTAATAGCGTATTTTCCACCCGAAGAAGAGTTTTATTCCGTTGCATCCGGCGGTGCATATCTATCAACCATTAAAGCGTACTCAGAAAGCTGTCATTACTTGCACGGAGGAACAAATAAGCGCCGCACCTGGTGTCGAATTTTTTCAAGTGAGGAGCGTCGAGATTGGGGTAAGGAAGAAAATAGAGACAAAGATTTTTTATGAAAATATTTCTTATTTTACTTAAGCGCTAATCAACAACGACGATAAAGTATTTTGAATTCAACAGCGTTCCCGTGACGAAGATTTGATTTGATAGGTGTCCGGCAGGTTGCTAGCAGGTCGTTGAAAAACTATCTGCGTTGCCGCTGTGGTGTTAAAAACATGCCCAAAATGCTCGTTTATTAGGCATAAACTCCGCTTTTTCGCCTGTTTTTGCCTTGCATCGGCTGCCTCCTCGAAAACGTTTTTTAACAGCCTGCTATTGCTCCGAAGGATCTGTAATAAAGCCGATTTTTGTGATGCCGGCTTTGGATGCAATACTCATCGCTTTCGCAACATGCTCATAATGGGTCAATTTATCGGCTCT
>JAMXAE010000100.1 GCA_024281695.1 Nitrosomonas sp.
CCTTGCTGTACATCATAGAATCTGAGCAAAAGATTCACGAAGGTCGATTTGCCGGCACCTGAACGACCGACGATACATACTTTTTCACCGGCTGCAATGTGTAAGTTGAGATCGTTAAAAATGCGCACAGGTACTGGGCGATTTGCTTTCTCATTATTCGGATGATAGGAGAAACTGACATGATTAAACTCTATGCTGCCTTGCTGAATGTGCAATATTTGTGCATTTGGTACATCGAGGACATGTTGTGATTTAGAGAGAGTATTGAGGCCGTCCTGTACCGTGCCAATATTTTCAAACAGTGCATTGACTTCCCACATAATCCAATGCGACATGCCCGTCAATCGAATGGCCAAGCTCATGACAACCGCAATTGCTCCAGGCCCGATGATACCTTGCAGCCACAGATAAATGCCGAGTGCGCCGGTGACGAATACTAGCAGCATGTTAATCGTCCAAACACACGCATTGAGTAAAGTTGACAGTCGCATTTGCGGATGCACTGTCGACATGAATTCCTCCATGCCCGCTTTGGCATAGGCGGATTCTCGCTGGCTTCCGGAAAAAAGCTTGAGTGTCAGGATGTTGGTATAGCTGTCAACAATACGGCCTGTCATCAGGGAACGTGCGTCGGCTTGCAGCATGGAAATGTATTTTAACTTGGGAACGAAATGTGACAGGATACCAATGTATAAAATCAGCCAGGCAAGCAGAGGCAAACTTAAATACGGGTCTGCATTGATCACCAGTAGAAAAGTGGTCGTAAGGTATACGCTGACAAATAGCATGACATCGAGCAATTTCATCACGGTTTCTCGGACCGACAACGCGGTTTGCATTACTTTGGTGGCGATGCGGCCACTGAATTCATGCTGAAAAAATGCGTAGCTCTGATTGAGCAGGTAACGATGCGAAAGCCATCTTACGCGCATGGGGAGATTGCCCATCAGTGTTTGATGGATCACTAACGAATGTAACAGTACCAGCAGCGGCATTATGATAAGAATGAAGATCGACATGGCCAATAAAGTGGACCACTCTTCTTCCAGAAAATGCGTTGTATCTTTTTCTGCCAGCCAATCCACTAGCTGACCCAGTACGCCATATAGCATGGCTTCACTGATCGCCAGGCAAGTGGTCAGTATTGCCAGTAAGATAAGAGCAAATTCAATGCCGCGGATATAGTGGCGGCAGAACTGATAGAGACCCTTCGGTGGTTCTGTGGGATGCTCTGGAGGATAAGGGTTTATCAGACGCTCGAAGAAATCGAACATATTTGTTTAACTACTGCTGAGTTGTTCGAAAATTCTGAAACCAGCGACATAAGTACCGATGGCTGCACCCAGCGTGGACAGTATGAAAACCAGTAAAATCCGTGTGACTTGATTATTCCACCACCCTTTCAGACTGGTTGTGTCGGTTCTGAGCCGGTTAAAATCACTGACCTTGGGTTTGCGCACATAAGCTTCAACGGCAGCCACTACCATGCCGGCACCAATGGCTGGATGCAATGTAGTGATGGGGGCTGCTAAAAAGGCACTCAGAATAGACAGCGGATGAGCAAAAGCCATGGCTGTTCCCAAGGCAGAGAGTCCGCCGGTAATGAGTATCCAATCAACGACCATGTTCATGCCTATTTCTGGACTGCGCATAAAGCCGACCACGAAACCACCCACGATGAGGACCATGATCATCCAAGGTATGTGCTTGAGCCACTGAGACGGTGCTGGAATGGCATCCAGTTGTGCAATGTGCTCGTCCGGATTAATGATGCTCTGAGTTTCAAGTTGTTGAGCCATGCCATTCAGGTGTCCTGCTCCAATGATGGCCAAGATATGCAGGTAATTATTTTCTGTGCATTCTTTGATGAGACGAGCTGACATATATTCATCTCGTTCACTGATGAGCGGGCGGAATAAATCTTTCTCGTTTTCAGCAAACTGTGAGAAAGAGCTTTCGAGCACATCGCCTTCTTTTAATTTTTCAATGTCAACTTCGCTGAATTTTTCTTTACTGATCACGCTTTCTATTAATCCGGCAAATAAAGCTAAACGCTTCCACCAAGGTACATTATGATAAATTCTTTTCAGCGTGATCCCAATCTCACGATCGATCAACAAAACTGGTAATTGGGCTGCCTGCGCATCTTTAATAGCTACACGCATTTCAGCGCCGGGTTCAATGTCAAACTGTTCCGCCATACGCTGCTGGAAAGCACCTAGCGCCAGGCTGGCAGCCACCATACTGGCTTGGCCGTTTTTAATCACTTGGAACAAATCCATTTTGGCCATGGCGTCCGGATTGACGATGGCTTTATGCCGACTCGGACATAATTCAACCGCTACCGCGTCATATTTTTGTGTGGCAATCAGCTCCTGAACTTTGTCTGCGCTGGCTTTTGAAACATGCGCGGTGCCCAGTAATGTTACGGTGCAGTTATTTACCTTAATGATTCTAAGAGGCTCATCTGGTGTGTCATCTTCTCTTGGAAATTTTAAATCTTGTTCTTCTATTGTAACCATGGGTTTTTATTTAAGAGTGTTAGGAAGTTAAAGCGGTTTTTAAACGAAATAATCCAAGTGTTGCATATCAGAGATTATCACGACGGTGGTTAAAACGAAATTTAGTTTCTTTCCGACGAAGCTAAAATAGGTGTTGCGTCATATCGCTGAATCTGACTAATCGATATTGGTGGAAACTTCTATAAGACTCAATATCCTTTATATATTGTTCTTCGTTAGATAGCTCACTGTTGTCATCATGCAGTCTGAGGGGGTTATTTACAAAAGAAAAAACCACTTTCTCGTTATGCAGGAGTCATGGTTATTTGTCAGAAGTATTAGTTTTGTGGCAATAATGGATGTGGAGCAAGGGAGAATTCTTCTTATATATATGAGGATTAAAGAATATTCTATTTTATTTCCTTCCTTGCGTGAGCAGCTCAAAGAGCTGTATGCACTATGTTTAGTACAAGTGTACTGATAAAAAGGGGAGTGATTTCCTATATACACAAAAAAATATCAGCCTACAATGCGCACTGTGTAGAAATAAGTTTAGTCCATGATAACTGACTGCTTATTAACAATTTTCACGTTACTTATACGCGCACATTGGTACGTTATAACTGGATTTTTTGAACCGACTTGGAGATTTTGAGATGAGGAATACTTTTAAACTAAAATTACTGGCATCTACAGTAGCACTATCCTGTATTTTGAGCATGGGAACAGCGAATGCAACCGGAGGTTCGTTCAGTGGCTTTACGCAAGACTTTGCTGATCCAGCCTATTGGAGTGGACATTTTGGACATTCAGGTATTACGGGTGCTATTGGAAGTACTTTTACCGATTATATTGCTATTGCTTTCCCAGATTTTGGCACGGCTTATGCTGGCGCTGCAAATGTACAAGTTGGTATTCAACCTAGGACCGGTTTAGAGAACGTGACAATTAACCAATTTGGTTTGTATGATACAACCACATCTAGTCTTGTAGCTAACGGGATTAGTGGAGGAGGCGTATCAAGTTTTACTTTTATGACAGAAGCAAATCATGGCTATCAATTGCTTATCGCAGGAACTAAGGATCTTGCTGGCGCTAGTTATGCTGGAAACATTAGTGTCAGTCCAGTTCCTGAACCAGAAACATATGCTATGTTACTAGTCGGCCTAGGATTGGTTGGTTTTATGACAAGTCGTCGCAAAGTCGCTTAATTAAGAACTGATATTAAACCACGGAGAAGCATCACTTCTCCGTGGTTTTTATTTTTTGGCCACCGATAATTATTTTAACTTGTCATTCCCCATGGTCTTGTCGCAGGGATAGGCGCGGGGCGTGCGGAGCAAATTTATTAATAATTAAAAGATCAATTGTTTCAGTGAAGTGACTTGTTGTATCCAAGTTAAGATAACTGTCTTCATTAAATTGATCAATTTTTTAAGTGATTAATTGTCCATAAAACCAAATAATGTTGTCGTTCTTGCAGATTTGTTATGGAGTGCTTTTCGTCTACATATCAGTTGACTATTATTTCAATGACTCTAATCAGTTGAGTGATGTAAAACTGAAAACATGAATAACGGTGTACAATTTGAAGTAGGTGTCAGAAGATTGTTTGCAAGTAAAAACTCGAAAAGGAAGTGGCAGCTATGAAAAGATTAATTGCAGCTATATTTTTTACCGTTGCTATCATATTATCTGGTTGCGCGACATCATCAGAGAATCTACATGCGCCTTATATTTCTCCCGCACAGTTCCAAACTTATAATTGCGACGAATTATCCTCAGAAATTGAGCGAATCCAAACCAGAGTCAGTCAATTAACGGGTAAATCGAATGATAAAAATTCGACCAAGGATAAATGGATTCTCGGCGCAGATTTGTCTCTGTCATGGGCGGCATTGTTTGCACTGGGTGGCACCGAAGAGCAAGAAGCTGAATATGCTCAGTTGAAGAGCGAGTATGACGCAATACAGCAATCGGCGATTGCCAAGAAATGTCCCGGCGTTATCCCGCCGGCAGAGAAACCGCCTGAATTTGATCCCAATTTGGTAGAAGAATTTAAGTCGGACAGAGTGATTAATCGTAATTAACTCAAAGGGTTTGTCGGCAATAAGTCCACCTGTTTAAAGATGGTGATGTTTGGCAAGATAGCGTGGCGTCCAGCTGTGTGGGATTTTATGCACGAAATGATAGCGTGCAACATGATAACTGGGGTCAAATCCGTAGAAGTTAAGCTGCATATGGCGCAATTCTTCGTCCCGGTAGGATTGCAAAGGTTTCATCTGTTCGTCCAGCGCGCGCTTGTGGGCTTTTTGCTGTAGCAACGCAGAAAAATCCGGGCGCTTTGCGAGAGATTCAGCGGTCTGACGGATTTTGTTTACAAATTCTTCTGGATTCATAGCAAAACAGTCGTCGATCAATCCCAAGTTGCGGGCATCCTTTGCATCAATGGGCAACCGATTCCGGGTCAAGGACAACACGTCAGGTTTGCTGGCTCGCCGCGGCAGTAGGTAGGTCCAATATTCCGAACCATACAAATTTCCCATGCTTTTGTAATGCGGATTCAGGATTACGCTGTCTCGCGCATAGATATAGTCGGCAGCCATGGACAAAAATACGCCACCGGCACCCGCATTGCCTTGCAGTGCCGCTACCGTGAGTTGTCGATCGGTGGTGATAATCGCTTGTGCCAGATCATTCATGGCATTGATATTTCGCCAGGATTCATCGGCAGGACTGGCTGCTTGTTCGATGTGGTTGAGATGAATGCCGTTAGACCAGAAATCCGCTCCTCCCATCAGCACAATGACTCGCACAGCGCTGCGGGTGATGGTTAAATAGATGTCGCGCAAACGTTCGCATTGCGTGGTATCCATGGCGCCGTTGTAAAAGTCGAAGTGCAGATATCCCACCTCATTTTTTTCTTCAAACCAGATGTCACGATAAGTCATGCGGGATTGTTTGCGGAACGGATCGTCAGGTATTTCCGGCACTTTCGCCAGATGGTCCTGCAAGGCCAGTGTGGCGGCCAGCTTGAATGTCGATTGAGTATCCTGTTTATGTTTGAGATGACCAATCCATAGTGCGCCATCGACGGTGGCACGGCAGACTGCATGATTACGCTTGGCTATGAGGGTTCCTGGTTGGCCCGACAAATGTTCCTCCATGCACGCATCAAATAAATAGTAGGGCTCGCCAAACAGCGTATCCAACACGCCAGGAAATCCATCGGCGGCATGAATCTTTCTAAGAATAAGGAGGGTATTGTCATGTTGCCAATCGATGCAGCGATCAATTTGCCGGATTGGCGCGTGTAGCCGGCCATGTACGTCAGAGCGCGCATAATCCAGCGGTATCGGTTGGAAGGTGGCGGACTGGAAGTGGGTAACGGCCGTCAGCATGGCATGCGTTGCTGCCTCAACGACTTCATGGCGGTATAAACTGCTTTTTCTGGCAAATCGCATCGGGAAATTTTCCGTTGCCCAGATATCGCCCGCATCCATGTCTGCATTGGCCTGCAAAACGGTCACTCCCCATTCCTGCCGATTATGCATGATGGCCCAATCCAGTGCAGAAGGCCCACGATCGCCGATAATTCCGGGGTGTAGAATCAAACAGGTGCGTTGGCGCCAGATTATCTCCGGAATCGCACGTTTCAGAAAGGGGGCGATGATCAGATCCGGTTGAAATAGTTTGACGGCCTGATGGGTCACGGCGTCGTTGATATCAAATTCTATCGATACTTCATGGTCGCGGCGGGTAAGTTCGATAAATAAGCGTTGTGCTAAGCTGTTGAAACTATGTGTCAGAAACAGAATTTTCACTGGAATTAACAGATTCTCGGTAGCTGTTCACCACTTAACCAGTCAACTATGCGTTTGCCACCGAATCGGGTTTGCATTTGCACGAAACAATGGCTGTCTTCGATGACTTCACCAATGATGGCCGCCTTTTCTCCTAGAGGATGGGCGCGCATGGTTTGCAGTAGGTTTTCGGCATCTTCCGCTGCACAGATCGCTACCAGCTTACCCTCATTGGCAATATACAGTGGGTCAAAGCCTAGAAACTCACAAGCTGCATTGACTTGCTCATGTATAGGGAGTTGATTTTCTTGCAGCATCATCCCCACTGAAGATTGCAAAGCAATTTCATTGAGTGCGGTGGCGATTCCGCCGCGCGTGGGATCGCGCATTGTATGTATGTTGGGTACAGCGGCAATCATATCAGCTACCAATTCATGCAGAGCTGCCGTGTCGGATTTGATGCTGGTGTGAAAAGACAGATTTTCACGTAATGACATGATGCAAATACCATGATCACCCAAGGTGCCGGATACCAATATTTTGTCACCCGGACGGGCATTCTCGCTCGAGATATTGATTCCATCCGGCACTATGCCAATGCCTGTTGTCGTGATAAATACGCCGTCACCGCTGCCTTTTTCCACTACCTTGGTATCCCCGGTTACGATTGGCACCCGGGCTGCTCGTGCAGCTTGTGCCATGGAATCAGCGATGCGCTTTAGATCCGACAATGGAAAGCCTTCTTCCAGAATAAAGCTGGCGGCGAGATAGCATGGCTTGGCGCCGGACATGGCGACGTCATTGATCGTACCATGCACCGATAAGCTGCCGATGTCTCCACCGGGGAAAAATAACGGCGTGATGACGTGGCTGTCGGTTGACATCACCATGCGTCCATTGAAGCCGAGAAAGCTGGCCTGATCGTTCATTGGCCGTAAAAACTCATTATCAAATGCTGCCACGAACAATTGGTTGATCAATTGCGCCATGGTGCGTCCGCCACTGCCATGTGCCATCTCAATGCAACCGTGTTTCAGATCGAGAGAGCGGGTGTAACCTGGTTTGATTTTGCCTGTGCCGGGCATTAATGCTCCTTTGTCGTGACGTGCTTTTCTGCACGGAAGCGGCCATAACTATAATGTGCAGCACAGGCGCCTTCCGATGACACCATACAGGAGCCGATCGGATTTTCGGGCGTGCAGACGGTGCCGAAGATTTTGCAGTCCTGCGGTTTTTTGACGCCGCGCAGAATGGCGCCGCATTCGCAGGCTTTATTGTCCGCAATGGATAATGCAGGCATTTGGAAGCGTTGTTCGGCATCAAAATCGGCGTAGGCTGATTTGATTTTCAACGCGCTATAGGGCACTAATCCCAACCCGCGCCATTCAAACGTGCGGCGTAATTCGAATACTTCCGCCACTAGCATTTGCGCTTTGATATTGCCATTTGGCAAAACCGCTCGGGTAAATTCATTTTCTACTTCAGCACGTCCCTGATTCAATTGGCGGATCAGCATCAGAATGGCCTGCATCACATCCAGCGGTTCAAAGCCGGCGATTACCACCGGTTTCTGGAATTCCTCGGCAAAGTATTCGTAGGGTCGACTGCCAATGACAGTTGAAACATGCGCCGGGCCGATAAAACCATCCAATCGAACCAGATCAAGCTGGCGCACTTCGGGAGATTGCAGGATATGGGAAATAGCGGAAGGGGTTAGCACATGATTGCAGAATACGCTGAAGTTGCTTAACTCAAGGGTCCGCGCCTGCTTGATGGCGACAGCGGTGGGCGGGGTGGTGGTTTCGAAGCCAATGGCAAAAAATACCACTTGATGCCGTGGGTTTTCTTGCGCGATTTTGATGGCGTCTGCGCTGGAATGGATCATGCGTATGTCCGCCCCCTGTGCCTTTGCTTTTAATAAACTCATACCGCTTGCGGTCGGTATGCGCAGCATATCTCCGTAGCTGCATAGGATCAGTTGCGGCGTTTGCGCCAATTGAATGGCGTTTTCTACCCGACCAATGGGCAGAATGCAGACCGGACAACCCGGGCCATGGATCATGTGAACGTTGTTGGGCAGTAGATCAACGATGCCATACCTGGAAATGGCATGAGTGTGCCCGCCACAGAATTCCATGAAGTGATAGTCATGCTGAGAATTAACTTCCGCCGCAATACTAGCGGTAATTTTCTGGGCTAATGCGCCGTCACGAAACTCATCAATATATTTCATATCAGTTTTTTTGAGTGATCATCTATTTTGGTTAAAAGTGGATAGTTCTGCAAACAGCGCTAAGGTGTGCTCGGCTTCGATAGGATCCAGCTTCTGTAGCGCAAAACCAACATGTACGATGACATAGTCTCCCGGAACAATGTCTTCAACCAGTGCCAGGGAAATTTCCTTGCGAATGCCTGCCAGATTCACGATGGCATGATTGTCAGCAGTCAATTGTTCGATGCAGGCAGGAATAGCAAGGCACATAAGCATTGATGTCAGTTTTTAGGTGCTGAAATTATGACATAATTAGTCAACTTAACTATGAACAGTCGAGAAAGTGCTTAAGCAAAATTCTTTTATTCATTATTCATTTGTTTTACTGATGGGATTGTTTTGTCTGTCAATGTTGCACAATTCAGCTCGAGCCGAGAATGGAGTCTGGATTGATGTGGATACGACCGAACATACCTTATTGGTAATGCAAGGCGATTCTATTCAAGCGGTCTTTAAAAATGTAGCCATTGGACGTTTTGGCACCACTTGGTCAAAAATGACTAAGGATGATAAGACGCCACTGGGTAAATTCAGGATTGGGTGGGTTAACGAAAAAAGTCGCTACTATCGTTTTTTTGGTTTGGATTACCCTAATCTGGAAACCGCTAAACGAGCATTGGATGAAAATAGAATTACAGAAGAAACCTGGTTATCCATTCTGGATGCAAAAATTCTGGGGAAAACACCGCCTCAGGATACGCCACTGGGAGGGCATATAGGAATTCATGGAATTGGCAAAGGCGACCAGGAAATTCATCATAGTTACAACTGGACAAATGGTTGTGTGGCTCTAACCAATGAGCAAATTGATAAGCTGGGTAAATGGCTTAGGCCTGGCGTTTTGGTCAATATTCGTTAGAATTCACATTCTGTTGATTCATATCTGTTGTTAAATGATTGAATTGATATAAGACGGAAATATTGCACTTTTGTCAGTCACTTAGAAGAAGATGTGTTGTTTTGTAGTGAGGTTTTTTGTAAATTTGTCACATAATCCATTTATTTTGCAGAAAAAATCAGATAAGATTCCAGCGGGTTGTTGATACTCAGGTATCAGTAACTAGTAAAGTGGTGGATGTTTATGCGTATTGAAAGAATAAACACTGAGGAGATCGGAATGAAAGAAAAAATCAAGCATCCAGTTCGTATGTTGATGCTGGCAGCAATAGCAGGTGCTTTTATTGGACTAACAGGTTGTGCGACCACAGGTCAATTAGAAGAGCATCAAGCTAAGGTTGCTGCTGATATAGCATCAGCGAAAGCTGATGCAGCTGCTGCTAAAGCAGAAGCTGCCGCTGCTAGCGCTAAAGCAAATGACGCAGTACGTATTGCAGATGAAGCAAACAGACGTTCAATGGATACAGAGTCAAAAATTGATCGTATGTTTAAGAAAGCTATGCATAAATAATAGCTAGGAAGTGGTGTTTCATAGTAAAAAGCCCCTCTTATGAGGGGTTTTTTATTGAACCTCTTATAGAAAGCGCTGATTACGTTCGCGATGAGCTTATCGAGAGGCAGCATAAATTAACTTATTCAAAGTTTCCTTTAAAAGGAACTGTCGTTTTGTTTTTGTGTATGAAACTGGGCTTTAGAAGAGTAACGTGTGATTAAAGTAGGTATTCCGCTTTTCTCTATGATTGCTTGCCTTAAAGCTTCTTGGTCTATTTCAAAATCTGTAGTGATATGCTTTTGGCTGCTTTTTAATGTAAGAAAATCATTAATAGCAACTATTGCCATTTGTTTGTAGTCGGCATATTTCTTTTCATCTTCTTCCAGTGGCGGATGTAATTCAATAAAAAGTGAATCAAGTAACCAACCAAGCTTAATGGGTTGATTGACAATATTAATTTGTGTGCCGATAGGAATTTTGTCAAACAGTGCTTCAATGTCTTCAGGGTACATACGTACACAGCCGGCTGAAACACGCATTCCAACACCGAATGGTTTGATGGTGCCGTGTATTAGGTAACTACCACCACCGATACCCAAACGCATAGCATGTCGACCTAAGGGATTGGTGGGGCCGGGCGGTACTACATCGGGGTAAGGCTGTTCACCGTTAGCAATTCTATCCATCTGAAGTGATTTTGGAGGTGTCCAGGTTGGATCTTTCTTTTTGTCAACTATTTTGGATACACCTAGTGGGGTAACCCAGTCCATCCTGCCAATCCCTACAGGATAGGTAGTGATCATAGGCTTTTCTCCTTTTTTAGCCTCGGGAAAATAGTAAATTCTCATTTCAGGTAGATTAAGTACCAGACCTCTACGTTCAGCATGGGGAATAATGTAGCGGCTTGGTAGGATAACTTTTGCACCATCTTCAGGTAGCCATCGATCGACATTAGGGTTAGCTAACAGAATTTCAATCTGACCAATATCGTATTGACGCGCTATATCCAGCAATGTTTCTTCACGGCTCGCATGAGTTGTTCTTATTTGACCAAAAATATCAATGTCATGCGGTGGGAGTACCCATGTCTCGGCTCGGATAGAAGAAACAGCTACAAAGTTGATTGTTGTGGTTATTATAAAAATAAATAGAAAAATTCTATGCATAAGTCATGTTTTGTAGTATTGGCAACTAGAAATATAGTTAGAGAAAGTAGAATAATAGCTGAAATCTTCTTATTAAAAATAGAAAAAGATAAGTATATATGGAGAACTGATCAAAGATATCAGAGTAATAACAATGATTAAGTTTTGTATTCCAAGTGATGTGATTGTCTTATATATGTTTTTGTGGCACGGTAATTCCCCTAAGAATTAAAGGAGCAAAACAGTAGAATTTTCTATCATAGATGAAGAGGGATTTTACTGATGAAG
>JAMXAE010000101.1 GCA_024281695.1 Nitrosomonas sp.
TAGCTCAGTCGGTAGAGCAGAGGACTGAAAATCCTTGTGTCGGTGGTTCGATTCCGCCCTTGGCCACCAATAAAAAGAAGCACTTAGCGAATAAAATCCTAAGTGCTTTTTCTTTTCCGAAAATTGTAATCGCACCAAATCAACATTAAAACAAAAAACCCGCCACAGGGGCTGGTTAGTGATTAATAGTGTTAAGAATTATTCTATAGTTAACTCTGCTTTCTTAATCTTCCAAAACCAAGCAAAACCACTAGTCCCAACACCATCATTGCATACGTTTCAGGCTCCGGGATCGCGGCGACATCGCCGGGGCGAACCGCCCAGGCATAGAACTCATTGTACTTGCGAATGGCGCCCTGTCTACTATGGTCGGCAACGAAGATCCTCGCGTAGTGAACCGGATCCCCGAGTACACCGTACCGGACCAGTATCTGTAGGACTGCAGATGCGTAAACAGCGCGAGGTTGTCAGTATTTGTCCCTGACAATATGGTGCTATTCGAAGTGGCTCCTATGTTGTTGTAAAACATATGGCCCATTTCGTTAGTACTGGACTCAACAACTGGTTCGGTACCATCTGGATTCAGTGCCGACGGCAACCGCCAGTCGTCGTAGCCGCCGTAACTGAGACCGGCGACCCAAGTGTTGGCCGCGCTAAAGTTCATCCGGCCATCGCTATCATAGCCAATGGTCTGGGCGTAGTTTGCGTCTGCCAGCCACGTGATTGTTCAGCACATCGTCGTATACATTCCGCCCGCACGCGCATGCGAATTTGCATGCGCCGTTGATAATAATCCCAGCGAAAAAACACCGATACATAATACGGTTCTTAATAATTTAATCATACTTTCTACTCCCTGCTGGGTTAATAACCCAAGTAACTTGTATGCAGCGAATTATTGTAGGCCGTCTAAAGATAAGCTTCTATAAGGAAATACTTAATTTGTAAGCAATAAGAAACCCATCGTATTGACGGACTCCGTCTTCAGAAAATTATTCCGACTTTATTGTTTTTTCTCAGACTTTAAAACACCCCTAATATTCATTATTGCTAAACTTATCTGCAAAATAGCTAATGCCCAAGCCGAATTTGGAATAGCCCAGATGCACCACAGCAAATTACTCAGCAGAAACAACCAAAAGCCCCAATTTCGATTATCTTTTCTTTCGGCTCCAACATACCAAGCGGCTGAAATTGTAACTATCATCGCTGGCCACTGAATCAAATTAAGTATTTCTTGCGAAATCATCTAGCTCTCCATCTGAATGGTTTTTCTAAGAAAAATAAATTTATCGAAATGGAAATTGAATTATTTTGTTTGATTTGGTTTTTACATTCTTTTATCGGAATTTTCTAAATCGCCCCGCTGCTATTTTTCTTTGACTTGAAACATTGCCTCTAACCATTCCAATATTTGCAATATTAAAAATGAGGACCAGTGCGCGAGAAGGGAGCGGGAGGGATTGCGCACTGGTTTGGGGAAATCTTCTCGCCATCCGGCTAGGTAAGAGAAACACCCCTGCTGGCGCTAGCTATTCATACAAACGTACCGTGAAAATATGAATAGTATTAATATTATTTACTTATTTTGCATCCATATCTGTGCGGTTGCCCACAAAAAGATAGATGTCGGTAACCAAAGTCTCATGATTTATATTTGACGTAAAACAATCCACCATAAAGACAGACAAGGCAGGTAAGCGTGGATCTGCACACTCTGTGCGGTAAGCGTACGTGCCGTATAAATTAAGTATTTCAAAAACACTAAGTGAATCATCCGGGTTTTTCCGGAGACTATGAGTTAGGGCCAGCTACTCACTGGCCCTAATTGAGTTTTATGCAAAAACTGCAGTTAGTTTGGCTAACAAACCATTGACTATTGGCTGAAATACGCCCAAGAAATTGTTTAGTTGCAAAACACCCACAATAAAAATCATTAAGCCACCCGCAATGATTCCATATTTAAGGCCTAATGCAAAATTCGCCGATGCAGGTGCACGCGTATAGGTCTGATTGGAAAATGCCAGGAATATTTTTAATATGCCGAGTAAAACACCTGCTGCCACACAGCCAAGGAATAAATGTAATGCGCAATGTACCCGCTCGGCCAAACTTTCTTCAGCTAACCCAAGGCTTGAGAAGCGCAGGCAAACAATAATAACCAGAAGTAAAATGAGGGAGTTCCAAAAACCTCCGAATCTCATTCTAATTTCACTTTCCATACTCATATTCTCTCCCTTTAAAATAATTAATAGCACTAGAAAAGTAAGTTCTAGTCAATCTACGATTCCACAGTGCCTATTACCACGTTCAAACTACTCATCATTCTTATATTTTATAACTGCTTTAGAACTTAATAATTATAGCTAAATTAGAATTGATTGTAGTCATTGCAAGTAACAAATTTATCCGACATAAAAGTTGATCGATTTAAGCATTATTGAGACAACCCAATATTGGGTTCCTAACAAAATTATCGACTCGAGCAATTAACATTAATTCCATGAATATAGGTAACAAATGATTTTTATTTAAATAGAAATCCAGAAAACGCGGGAAAATTTGCCTTATCTCCAAGAATGAGAATTACGGCCATGTGCTACCTTCTCAACTCACAATCTACCATCAATGGTTGCATTATTACATTCCTGGGAGTCACCACAATGCTTGTTTCTATTGGCTACGTTATTATTATTGTTTCTGTATTTGGCGGCTTTGCATTAGCTGGCGGCCACCTTGCTTCTTTATGGCAACCTGTTGAGCTTCTTATGATAGGCGGTGGTGCTATTGGCTCATTTGTAGTGGGTAACTCGAGTAAAGCGCTTAAAGCAACCCTAAAAGCTTTACCAACTGTATTTAAAGGTTCTAAATATACGAAAGCACTCCATATGGATTTAATGACATTACTCTATGAAGTGCTCGGAAAAATTCGTAAAGAAGGATTAATGTCCATTGAGGCCGATGTAGATGATCCAGCCAATAGCCCTCTTTTCACAAAATATCCTAATATCCTCGCTGATCACCATATTATAGAATTTATTACCGACTATTTACGATTAATGGTGGGTGGCAACCTTAATTCTTTGGAAATAGAAAATCTCATGGATGGTGAATTGGAAACGCACCATCAGGAAGGTGAAGTGCCTATTCATACAATCTCTAAATTAGGTGATGGATTACCCGCCTTTGGAATTGTTGCCGCCGTGATGGGTGTAGTACATACCATGGAATCTGTTCACCTACCTCCAGCTGAACTTGGTATTTTGATTGCTGCTGCACTGGTTGGTACCTTCTTGGGAATTTTACTGGCTTATGGCTTCGTTAGCCCATTAGCTGGCAAACTTGAGCATAATCTGCATGAATCCAGCAAGTTCTTGGAATGTATCAAAATCACCCTTCTCGCAAATTTAAATGGCTACTCACCTGTTCTTGCTGTTGAATTTGGACGAAAAGTCTTATTCACAACGGAACGACCATCTTTCATGGAATTGGAAGAACATATCAAACAAAGCAAAAATAAATAGTCGCTAATAATATCTTAATTAAATTTCTGGAAAGAATATGGCCGATGATCTAGCACAACGACCTATTGTCATAAAACGGATAAAAAAGGTAGCGGGTGGCCACCACGGTGGCGCCTGGAAAATTGCCTATGCTGACTTTGTCACTGCGATGATGGCATTTTTTCTGCTAATGTGGTTACTGAGTGCCGCCTCAAAAAGCACCTTACATGGAATATCTGATTACTTCAAAACACCTTTAAAGGTTGCACTGGCAGGTGGTTCAGGTAGCGGTGACCGAGATGCCATTCTTAAGGGAGGTGGGGATGATTTCTCACGCCAAGAAGGACAAGTGCAGAAAGGTGCTACCAGAGAAGATAAGACTAGGCGCGAAGCCAAGAAAGCTATTCGAGAACGTGCTGAACGTATAAAACTGGAAGGGTTAAAAAAGAAAATAGAGGACGCTATAGAAGCAAATCCATCATTAAAGAAATTTGAAAACCAACTGTTACTGGATATCACTCCAGATGGATTAAGAATTCAAATTGTCGACGAGCAAAATCGCCCCATGTTTGCTCTCGGTAAAGCAGATTTACAACCTTATACGAAAACGATTCTGCGCGAAATCGGCAAAATGCTCAACGATGTAACTAACAAAATAAGCCTATCGGGCCATACTGATGGCAAACCTTTTCCAACCGGTGACAAAGGCTATAGCAATTGGGAATTATCTGCTGATCGTGCGAATGCGTCGCGTCGCGAATTAATTCTAGGGGGAATGGATACCCAAAAAGTTCTGCAGGTAGTTGGCTTATCTTCTGCTGTACTATTCGATAAAGAAGATCCTCTCAATCCAGTAAACCGTCGAATCAGCATCGTTGTCATGAACGAAAGAGCTGAGAAAGCCGTCACTATGGATAATCCAACCATTGATATCGATGTGGAAGACGAACCCAGTACAGAACTATTGCAAAAACCAGAAGCCAGTCCTTTATAAATCGAGATAATTTACATTAATAAACAATGTTAAAACATCAACATTCATCAATCGTCGCTTTATTTATTCAGATAACTACTACGCTATTGGTCTGTCTTTTCGTCATCTCACAATCAATCATCACCATGAGCTTATTCGAATGGAGTATATCGCAGGGCTTACTAGCAGGGCTTATCAGTTATTTTCTAAGAATGCCTATTTGGTGGACTCTTATTCAGTTAATGTTCGTTCCTCTTTGCATTACTACACTGGCATTAGAGATTTCCTCTCTTTGGTTTCTCTCATTATTTCTTTGCTTATTGCTAATTTATGGAAAAACATACAAAACTCAGGTACCACTTTATCTTTCAAGTAAAAATGTAAATGCTGCACTTGAAACATTATTACCTAGACAAGATCAGTTTTCTTTTGTTGATTTGGGTAGCGGCTGTGGAGGCTTATTGAATAACCTAGCCAAGGTTCACAAAAATGGATCATTCTATGGCATTGAGTCCGCACCATTACCCCTATTAATCAGCAAATTGAGGAGTCTTCCCAATCAAGATTCCTGTAAAATATTTTGGGGAAGCTTTTGGGAGTATGATCTCTCGCAGTATGATGTAGTTTACGCCTATCTGTCGCCTGTTCCGATGGAATCGTTGTGGCATAAAGCTCGCAAAGA
Source organism: Nitrosomonas sp. (assembly GCA_024281695.1). GTDB lineage: Bacteria > Pseudomonadota > Gammaproteobacteria > Burkholderiales > Nitrosomonadaceae > Nitrosomonas. The sequence continues at coordinate 5,159 of JAMXAE010000101.1, forward strand.
AATGCGCCCAGGAAGCCTTTTGATTAGCAATACTTTCTTAATTCCTGGTATTACGCCATATAAAAGCATCGAATTGAATGATTTCTCAAACTCTACGCTATATTTATGGAAAATTTAAATGGTATAAAATCACTATTGATTTATTGTCGCCGCCAGGCAGTTCCCTGCGCATTATCTTCCAGCATAATACCCTTGTTTAAGAGCTCTCTCCGAATCACATCGGCATCTGCATAGCGACCTTCTTTTCGCGCAACAATACGTTGTTGAATTAAACTTTCAATCTCACCTTGGGTTACCGCATCCGATTCACTGCCAGCAGTACTTTTATTTTGTAGATAGTCTTGCGGATTCTGCTGTAACAATCCCAATAAACCACCCAGTGCTTTTAGTAAACTCGCACTAGTCTGTGAACCTGTTTTGTTGATATCACTGGCTAACTCAAACAAAATAGCAATCGCTTCGGGCGTATTAAAATCATCATTCATCGCCGCTTTGAACTTCTGAGCAGCGGTTCCCTCCCAATTGATGTCAATTCCTTCTATCGAGTCAACTTCCTTAAGCGCAATATATAAGCGATCAAGCGCCAACTTCGTATCTTTAAGATGCTGATCAGAGTAATTTAATGGACTGCGATAATGCGCGCGCAAAATAAAGAACCGCACCACTTCAGGTTGATAATGTTTAAGTATCTCGCGAACAGTAAAAAAGTTGCCTAATGATTTTGACATCTTTTCATTATCAACACGCACAAAGCCATTATGCATCCAGTAATTAACAAATGGATGATCATGTGCTCCCTCACTTTGAGCAATTTCATTTTCATGATGAGGAAATTGCAAATCCTGTCCTCCTCCATGAATATCAAACTGCCAACCCAAGAGTTGTTCGCTCATGGCCGAGCACTCAATATGCCACCCAGGGCGCCCTCTTCCCCATGGAGAATCCCAAAACGGTTCTCCCGGTTTCGCCGCTTTCCATAATACGAAATCTAATGGATCTTTTTTATTTACATCAATACCCACGCGCTCACCCGCACGCAGATCATCCAGGGATTTTCCCGAAAGTTTCCCATAACTAGGAAAGTCATGCACTGAATAATAAACATCGCCATTACTAGCAGGATAGGCCAGTTCTTTTTCCACCAAAGTGCTGATCATATTGATCATATGTTCCACGTAGCTGGTCGCACGAGGCTCATAAGTAGGCTGTGAAACACCCAATGCAGAGGAATCTTCATTCATAGCATGGATAAAACGATTGGTTAAAACTTCGATAGATTCATTATTTTCTTGTGCGCGCTTGATAATCTTATCGTCAATATCGGTAATATTGCGCACATAACTCACCTCAAATCCATTCGCTTTGAACCAACGCACAACGGTATCAAATACAACCAGAACTCTCGCATGCCCTAAATGACAATAATCATAAACAGTCATGCCACATACATATATTTTTACCTTTCCGGGTATTAATGGAGCAAAATCTTGTTTTTCTCGAATGATTGAGTTATAAATTTTTAGCATGAGATCAATAGATAAAATTGTAGAGTTACCTATCTTCTTGATAGAATTCCGAACATTCCTGCTGGGAGCAGATGTATCCATTGAGTATAACATAACGTCAGATCGAAACCCTCACCCGCTATAATACAGACAACAGGATTAAACATGCATATACGCCAATTTCTGATTTTCCTATTTTTGATTTCAATTACCCTTAATGCTAATGCAACCAGCATAAACATTGAAATGAAGACGAATCTCGGGGATGTAGTATTTGAGCTTTATCCAGACAAGGCACCCAAAACAGTTGAAAATTTCTTGAAATACATCGAAGACGGCTTCTATAAAAATACGGTATTCCACCGTGTAATCTCCGGTTTTATGATCCAAGGAGGAGGCTTTGATACAGCACTTAAACAAAAACCTACTCGATCGCCTGTTCAAAATGAAGCTGATAATGGTTTAAAAAACGAGGTAGGAACAATAGCGATGGCTCGTACCCAAGATCCCCATTCGGCTACCGCACAATTCTTTATTAATGTTTCCAACAATGAATTTCTTAATTTTAAAGCTCACAACCAAAGAGGATATGGTTATACTGTATTTGGGAAGGTCACTAAGGGCATTGAAATTATTAATAAAATTGCATCAATCCCAACTGGCCCAAGCGGTCCATTCTCAAGTGATGTTCCTAAAAATAGCGTCATTATAGAAGACATCGTTAAACTACCTATTCCTAAAAAGAATACTCAATAAAAAATTAATGAACTAACGAAAGGATTAATATGGTCAGATTACAAACTAATTTTGGTGTTATAAAACTTGAGCTTGATAGTGAAAAAGCACCCGAAACGGTACAGAATTTCCTGAATTACGTTAACAGCGGATTCTATGATAACACCTTGTTTCATCGTGTGATTGATGATTTTATGATTCAAGGCGGTGGATTTGAACCTGGTATGAAGCAAAAAAAACCACAAGCATCCATACAGAACGAAGCGGCTAATGGACTCAAAAATGATGCCTATACTATAGCGATGGCGCGTACTGCGGATGTGCATTCTGCGACAGCACAGTTTTTTATTAATGTGACTAGCAACGGATTTCTCAATTATAAATCTCCAACATCACAAGGTTATGGTTATTGTGTGTTCGGAAAAGTCATTGAAGGTCAAGATGTCATTGATAAAATAAAGAAAGTAAAAACAGGAGACCATGCCGGTCATCAGAATGTTCCACTTGAAGATGTCATTATTCAGAAAGCTGAAATTGAATAAGTACTCAACGATCACATTCTAATTCCGGTGCAATGTAAGTACAGACTATCGTCATGTCAGCAGGTGGTTAAATTATGACAACCCTCTTGCCAAATCTGTTTGTAAATCTTGCACCGCTTCTAATCCAACGGCAATACGTAACAAACCATCTGAAATACCCGCAGCATCCCTTGCTTCTTGGCTAATACGCGCATGGGTTGTTGTGGCAGGGTGTGTCAATGTGCTTTTGGCATCCCCCAGATTGGCAGTTATCGATATCAAGCGCGTAGAATCGATGACGTGCCAAGCAGCATCTTTACCCCCCTTTACTTCAAAAGTGACAATACCACCACCTGATTTTTGTTGGTGCTTTGCCAATTCATGTTGTGGGTGAGAAATTAAACCCGGATAAAATACGCGCATTACCTTCGGTTGGGATTCGAGCCATTGAGCCATTTGCAAGGCATGGGCAGAATGCGCTTCTACACGTATTTTGAGCGTCTCAAGGCCTTTCAATATGACCCAGGCATTAAATGCGCTCAGCGTTGGTCCTGCTGTACGCAGAAATCCATAGATGCCCCCATCCATCAGCAATTCCCGCTTACCTAATACCGCACCGCCTAATACCCTGCCCTGTCCATCTAAATACTTAGTTGCAGAATGGATAACCATATCAGCACCTAATTCCAGGGGTTTCTGCAAAATCGGGGTGCAAAAGCAATTATCGACTACCAACCAAATACCGGCCTTCTTAGCAACTTTCGATAATTCAGTGATATCCGAAATTTCTGTTAATGGATTGGAAGGCGTTTCCAGAAAGAACAGTTTGGTATTGGGCCGTATGGCAGCCTGCCATGAATTGACATCCGTAGCCGATACATACGTTGTCTCAATATTAAACCGTTTTAATATATTATTGAATAAATTTACAGTTGCACCAAATAAACTACGCGAAGCTACGATATGGTCTCCTGCAGACAATAATCCCATTACACAAGCAAGTATTGCTGACATACCAGAAGAAGTCGCTATGCACACTTCCGCTCCTTCCAGCATAGCCAGTCTCTCCTCGAAAGCGGTCACTGTAGGATTGGTAAAACGGGAATAGATATTACCCGGCTCATTACCAGAAAAGCGAGCTGCGGCCTGAGCGGCGCTATCAAATACAAAACTTGAAGTAAGATACATTGCTTCAGAATGCTCATTAAATTGACTGCGGTGAATACCGGTATGTAGTGCCAGTGTTTCCGGTTGTAAATTATCAGACATAGTCATAAGGCCTCGGCCAATCGTTTTATTGTTGAATAATAAGGCAGTTTTATCAATACTAGTCAGAAACAACTAAGCTTAAATCCAGTTGTGTATTAGACATTGATTGCAAAGAAGGTGAATCTGAATTTCTTTGCAATTCAATAATGCGTAAATATTCTGAGGTAACATCACCGGTTATATAATCTCCATTAAAGCATGAGGTTTCAAAATTCTTTACAGTAGGAGATACTTTCGAGACCGCATGATTGAGTGCTTCCAGGTCTTGAAAAACAAGATAATCAGCGCCAATCTCATTACAAATTTCTTCAGTACTGCGATCCGTTGCAATTAATTCCTGGCGAGTTGGCATATCGATCCCATACACATTAGGGTATCTGACGGGCGGTGCAGCTGAAGCAAAATAAATTTTATTGGCGCCCGCTTCACGCGCCATCTGCACAATCTCACGACTTGTGGTACCACGCACAATCGAATCATCAACCAGTAAAACATTTTTACCGCGAAATTCTATGCTCATTGCATTTAATTTTTGCCGCACTGATTTACGCCGCTGTTGTTGACCAGGCATGATAAAAGTACGTCCCACATAACGATTCTTAACAAAGCCTTCGCGAAAATCAACGCCGAGTCGATTAGCCAGTTGCAAAGCACTGGGACGGCTTGAATCCGGTATGGGTATCACCACATCGATATCCAGATGATGCATTGATTTCTTTATTTTTTCAGCAAGACATTCACCCATATTAAGTCGAGTTTCATAGACGGAAATACCATCAATCACCGAATCAGGCCGAGCCAAGTATACATACTCAAAAATACAAGGATTCAATGAATGCTTGGGTGCGCACTGCTTACTGTAGAAATTTCCCGCTTCATCAATGAAAATCGCTTCTCCAGGCTCTATATCACGAATAAGCTTAAACCCCAGTGTATCCAATGCAACGCTTTCTGAAGCAATTAGATATTCATCCCCTAATTCATTTTCAATAGTGCCGAACACTAATGGTCGTATTCCATAGGGGTCACGAAAAGCCAACAATCCATAGCCAGCAATCATTGCCACTACTGCGTAAGCGCCTCTACACCGCTTATGAACACCGGATACTGCAGCAAAAATGGTCGCTGGATCGAGCTGATAATTCCGAGTACTTTCTTGTAACTCGTGAGCAAGCACATTGAGTAAAACTTCGGAATCTGAACTCGTATTAACATGCCTTAGATCAGCCTTAAACAATTCCTGTTTCAGTTGATCAGCATTTGTTAGATTTCCGTTATGACTGAGTACTATGCCAAAAGGGGAGTTCACGTAAAAAGGTTGCGCTTCAGCCGAAGAGCTTGCGGATCCTGCGGTAGGATAACGAACATGGCCGATACCCATGTTGCCCGTCAATGCACGCATATTTCTTGTACGAAAGACATCGCGCACCAAACCGCAGCCTTTGTGCATATGAAAAGTACTGCCCTGAGCAGTTACTATACCGCTCGCATCCTGTCCACGATGCTGCAGCATTAATAAACCATCATAAAGTAACTGATTAGCGGGTGATTGTGCAACAATGCCGAGAATTCCACACATAGAAATACTCCGTAAGTTTTACTCTATTCAGCTTAAGGATATCAATTAAGACAGAAATTAAAAAAGATTACTTATAGAAGATCATATAAACAAAGCTATCAAAAGCTCCCTAACATTTAATCATATTAAGGATTTTCTTTTCTCTCAAAGCTGATACGTTTTGATAAATCATTCGGTAACCAAGGTAAAACTTGCAATGCAATCACCTCCAACGGACGACTTAAAACCGCTTGCTGCCAGAATCCTTGGTTAGGAATCATCGTTAATCCTGCAATTAGAGTGATTATCGTCACAATGATTAGCGCTCTTAAAAGGCCAAATATAGAACCCAGTAATCGATCAATAAATCCAAGTCCAATACCCTTGATCAAGACCGACAACAACATAGTCATCAAGGCCGTAATCAGTAATACCGAAAGAAACACCAATACAAACGTAATTGAGTACCGCAATGTTTCGCCTATGATTTCTGCCGGCAGAAATGGTTCAAAATACGTCGTATAGGCTCCAGCAGCAATAAATGCCACCACCCAGCCTGCTATGGAGAGCGATTCTCGAACAAATCCTCTCATGATACTTAAAACGATCGATACCAG
>JAMXAE010000102.1 GCA_024281695.1 Nitrosomonas sp.
AGCACGGTCGAATCGCTCCAAAACCGCGTGTATGAAATTCTTGGCAAACATGGTTTGGACTATGACTTGCAATGGGAATTGTCGGGCAAACCTTTTCTCACGCCCAAAGCGGAACTGGCCGATGCTATGCACGCCGCCATCGTCGAAACCACCGGCATCGAACCGCAACTCTCCACCTCCGGCGGCACATCGGATGGCCGGTTTATCGCCGATATCTGCGCGCAAGTCATCGAATTCGGCCCGCGCAATGCGACGATTCATAAATTGAACGAACACGTCGCCGTGGATGATCTCGAGAAATTATCCAGAATTTACCAACTGATCATGGAAAATTTGCTGGTCGATAAAACTGCGGCAACCGATTCAGAGACCGATGGTTTCTGGGATAAATTGAAGAAGTATTTTTCTTTTGGGTGAAAAATTTGGATTTAATCTAACGCACGCTGTTACTACTGACTGAACATTAAAAAAGCACTGTCATACCTAACAAACTGCAAAACTGGTTATAACCAATGCTAGCTCTAACTGAGTAAGACGCAAAGAGAGAAAGAAAGTACTTAACTTCCTAAGACCTTAATTGTAAATTAGAATTTTTATGAATCGCTCATCCTATTGGAATCTTTGCGAACAAAGACTCGCAGTATTGTGTACTCGAGTTGAATTTCGAGGGAAATTAAATATTCTCGATTTTCATCTGCATGCAGAAGAGTTTTATATGAATTTTCTAAATGTTCTTTTTGGGTACTCACTCAAGAACATGAATCAGTTGACACAGAACGCAGAGGGAATTGACTTAATTGACGATGTCAATAAGCTAGTGCTACAAGTTTCTGCTACTGCGACCAAAGCCAAGGTAGAGTCTGCGCTCTCGAAAGACTTGGGGTCTTACAAAGGTTATCGCTTCAATTTTGTTTCGATTTCCAAAGATGCATCCAATTTGAGGAAGCAGTCATTTAATAATCCTCATAGCCTAATTTTTACACCCCAAAATGATATTCACGATGTCCAATCAATATTGAAATACATATTACATCTCGATATCGACAAGCAACGAATAATTTATAACTTCCTTAAGAGTGAGCTTCAATCGAATGATGACCCGCCATTGATAGAATCCAACTTGGCAGCTGTAATCAATATCCTTGCCAAAGAAAATTTTTCAGATGTCAAATGTGTAGCTAACCATAGAGCCTTTAAAATTGACAAGAAATTAGCTTTTAATAATCTCAAAGCTGCTGCAATCGTCATTGAAGACTATAAGTTACAACATCATAGAATTGATAAGATGTATGCGGTTTTTGATTCTTCAGGGCGGAACAAGAGTAACTCTGTACTCAGTTGGCTACGTCAAAGCTATATCAAATTGAGTTGCCAATATTCTGACGATGATTTATTTTTTCAAGTAGTCGAACAAGCCATAAAAACGGTACAGACTAGTACCAACTACATTGATATTCCTCTTGAAGAATTAGCGATGTGGATAAATGCTCTGACTGTAGATGCATTTATTCGTTGCAAAATCTTCAAGAACCCCGAAGGATTAACTGATGCTCCTGCCTGAAAATGTACATCCAGAAAACAGCTTATACTTCAATGGCGCATATGTGCTGGAAGCGCTGAGAAGAGATGGAGAAACCAGTTTTATGAATCTGTATATTGAGTCTCGTAAGTTTCATGAGATGCCGATGCCAATTTTTGTTTTAGCTCTGGATTGGCTCTTTCTTGCGGGTTTGGTTTCCTTCAACACAAGTGGAAATATTGAACTATGTTTTTAAAGTCACTCCAGATTACGAATAATCAAGGTGTGCTTCGTAACATCAATTTCCACGCTGGATTCAATCTTATTGTTGATGAAACTCCATCTGGCGATGTTGAAGCAACCGGCAATAATGTCGGCAAAACAACAGTGTTGATGCTAATAGATTTCTGCCTTGGTGCAAACGCCAAGGGAATCTATACAGATCCAGAAAACAAAAAAACTGAATATACTCTCGTTAAAAATTTCCTCATTGACACTCAAGCGTTAGTAACTTTAAAGCTGAGTGAGAATCTAGAAAATCCACTGGCCAATGAGCTGGTGATAGAGAGAAATTTTCTGTCGAGAAAGCAAATGATCCGACGGATCAATGGTCTTTCAAAAACTGAAGATGAATTCGAGGAAGTACTTACCAATCATTTGTTTCCAGGTCACTACGGAAAAAAACCCACGCTTCCACAAATCATTTCTCACAACATTCGCTACAAGGAATTGAGTCTTACCAACACACTTCGTACACTCAATCAATACACGCGCGATGACGAGTACGAGACGTTGTATCTGTTTCTGTTGGGATGCGATTTCCACCAAGGAAACACTAAGCAAAATCTCCTTGCTCAAATCCGCACCGAAACTTCTTTCAAGTCACGACTTGAAGTGACACAGACACGGTCTGCATATGAAACATCTTTAGCTCTTCTTTTGGATGACATCACCAAGCTAAACGAGAAAAAATCTTCTTTGAGGATCAACCCAAACTTTGAATCTGATCTTAGGAAGTTGGATGAAGTCAAATACAAAGTCAACTTAACGAGCACTACAATCAGCAGGCTCAAATTGCGCCACAGTCTTGTAATTGAAGCAACGAATGACATCAAGTCCAGTCATTTTCAAGTTGACATCAGTCAACTGAAGACACTTTATAACGATACCACTGGACAACTCTTAAAAGTACATAAATCCTTCGAAGAGTTGGTCGAATTTCACAATCGAATGATCGAAGAGAAGGCTCGATATGTTTCCAAAGAGCTACCCTCGCTTAAAGCGGAAATAGAAAAAAATGAACAAGTACTTAGAGATCTTTTAAATCAAGAACGCGCTCTTGCAGAAAGTGTTGCAAAGAGCGATTCTTTCGAGGAGCTTGAAGCTTTAGTGATTGCGTTAAACGAAAAGCATCGGCGTAAAGGCGAATATGAAGCAGTTATTCAACAGATTACAGAAGTAGAGACAAATCTAAAAAACCTCAATCTAGCTTTGGCAGAAATCGATGACGCTCTTTTTGCTTCGGATTTTGAGGCCACAATAAAAGCTCAGCTAAACAAGCTTAACAAATACTTCTCAGAAATTTCTGAAGAGCTTTATGGCGAGCAATATGCTCTGAAAGTTGACATTGTCTCAAATCGGGCTGGTCAGAAAATCTACAAATTCAGTTCGTTCAACACAAACTTTAGTTCTGGAAAGAAGCAGGGAGAGATTACTTGTTTTGACATCGCGTATACGCTATTCGCCGATGAAGAAAACATCCCATGCTACCATTTCTTACTCAATGACAAAAAAGAGTTGATGCATGACAACCAGCTTACCAAAATTGCACGGCTTGTGGAGCGAGAACAAAAACATGTTCAGTTTGTAGCCTCCATTCTAAAAGACAAACTTCCGTTAGAACTCAACAATGAAAAATACTTTGTTATAAAACTTTCTCAGGAAGAAAAACTTTTTAGAATAGAATCATTTATTTAGAATACCAACAGCCAGTAGATAACTTCCTAAAAGCTATAATGCAAAGCTCTCCATTAGCTGTCGCACATCTCGGAAGGTAAGTGTCGGCTGTTCCTTTCTGGATCGAATTTAGCTCACTTCTCAGATTCGATTGTTCTTATCTCGTCCAGCCAGATTCGATTATTTTTATCTCTCCCAACATGGCTCGATGATCCCAATAATCGACAGCAACCGGAAACACGGTATCGTTATGCACCAGCCGCAAAGACGGATAGGAATAAACATCCATACTTCTTGCCTGTTGCATTTGACGCTGTAGTTCATTTTCTATCGCCGGACTTTTCAGATCTTCTATAAAAATTTTCGCATCCAATCCAATTCCGCGCGCGCATGCTTGCAAGGTTTCCGGCAGCGATGGATTCTTTGCTTGTTGATAATATGCGATCTGTATGGCGCGTATCATTTCCGGTTCTGCTTCGGCGCGTTGTTTTTTGGCTGCCAGAACGGCCCGGCAGGCCGGATCAGCTGAGCGGATCAGGGTATTGCGTGATTACCCTGGGATCGTAGCCGTGCAAAGGTCTCTACACATTCATCCTAGCCGGTCAATCTTAGCGTTGGCCGTCTTGATATGGTTCTCAAGCGCGGCGATACACGATCCGAACCGGTGGCTGAATCCTGTGCTCGCTTTCATTTGAGCAAGGAACACACAAGCTAGTTGTTCAGCGTATCGCCAGGTTTCGTTGGTCACATCAGCGCAAATGTTTGCCCCGGATAGGGTGTTCTGTAGCCCGCCGCCACTGCGGGGTGCAAAGGTCATGGGCGTCATATCGTAAGCCGGTGCGATATCATAAGGACGGCCCTGTTCGGAGACGAATGACAGATTGCCGCTGTGCATGTCGGTATTACCGATCAGGGTGCCGAAAGCCCACAGGAGATCTGCACGATCTGCTGCTTCCTGACGAATCTGGCCGTCAGCCGCCAGCCGGTGGACAATGATGGGCCAACTCCCTGTTCCTGCTCCAACGAACTCGGCGTCCAGTGCGGCCAAGGAAAATAGTGCGCGTCGGCCTAAGTTGCCGATACGGTCAAAACGCTCCGCTTCAAGGAAACGTTGGCTGCCGTGATCCACTATTCGTGTCTTGGCGGCAGGGATACCGGCTTCGCGCAGCGTATTCAGCGCAAGATGTTCGGCTAGCAACAAATCACGCCAGCGTTCGCTCACAGGGTTTTCTTCCATCTCGCTGAATTTCACAATGACATGCCGAGGTCCATCGGGCGTTATGGCGAAGGTGGTGAACTTTGGTTGCTCACCTCCAGCTGACGATCCAGGTTTCTCGCCGCGCGCGGCTTCTAGTGCCAACCGGGCATATTCTTTGGTCTTTTGTTTCTCTTCGATTGGATCGGGAACGGAAGCGGCGAGAAAGCGATCCCTCGCAATATCCCCCAGCAGCAGATTCCCTACCACATCATGGCCATGCGCAAGCAGCGACCGCAAAGCGTGCGTATCGGTCCAGTCATTGAGCCGTTCCGGAAGCCCCAGTTCAACGCCGTGACGAGCAGCATATGCCCGGCCGAGATACCCTTGGGGACGCATGTCAAACAACCACCATGGCAAACCGTGACTATGGAGCGCGATTCCATTCTCTTGGCACATCACGAACCCTTCCGGACGCACTGGAATCAACATTCCCAGCTGACGTATCCGACCTTCCGCATCGACTCGATAGACCGAGAAGTCCGGCAACCCGCGCATGGCATCGCGTAGCGTGTACTGAATAGATCGCGCAGCGCCAATCCGAACGATTTCATCGCCAAGCTCGGTCAGAGCGCGGGAAATCGTTGGTTGACTTACACCAATAATTTCAGATATTTGGCGTGCGGATAGCGGCCCGCCAAATAGTCGCATCCGAATAGTCTCAGTGTGTAGTAACATACATTTGAATTAATACATGAATATATTCTTGAATAGATAGTATAAGCAATCTGGAGGTTATTCGAGAAAAATATTGCAACCTAGGGCGATACAAATCACCGTCAATCAATGCCAGATTGGATGGAGAACAACTTCTAAAACTATATGATTAGGTGTGAGGCACTACAGATTCGATTGTTTTGATCTCGTCCAGCATAGTGCGATGATCCAAATAATCGATAGCAATCGGATACACGGTATTGTGATGCACCAATCGCAAAGACGGATAGGAATAAACTTCCATACTTCTTGCCTGTTGCATTTGCTGCTGTAGTTCATTTTCTATCGCCGGACTTTTCAGGTCTTCGATAAAGGTTTCCGCATCCAAACCAATTGCATGGGCGCATTCTTGCAAGGTTTCCGGCAGTGATGGGTTCTTCGCTTGTTGATAATAAGCGGTTTGAATGGCACGTATCATTTCCGGCTCGGCTTCGGCGCGTTGCTTTTTGGCTGCCAGAACAGCCCGGCAGGCCGGATACGTTGAGCGGATCGGCGTGTTACGTGACCAGAAATCCCAATTGAAGTGCACACCGGGGACGGTTTGCTCGATGCGTTGCCAGGCCTGTTGCACCATTTTCTGCGTTGCGGGCGGCATCGGTTCGGTGGTATCCGGCGCCAGGCCGCCAACGAGGTAAACAATGTCCATATCGCGCGGCAATGCCTGCTGCAACGCAGCCCAACTTTGGCTGAAGGCGTAGCACCAGCTACACATGGGATCATGGATATAAAAAAGCCGAGGAATGGATTTCAATGCTGAAATAAATGATTAAAAGGGTAGTATTATCGGTAATCTTATCGCCAATAAGCGATTAATCCTAACAATTTAGCCTAGATTGGTATAAATTTCTATTGCTGTAAAAAAACAGGAGTGTTTCTATCTCGTGAGAACCCAAGTGCATTATCGTGAGCTCTTTTCTTCGTCTTTTAGTTTACAACCGATGGTTACAACGTGGAATGCCCTTCGGATGTGTCTTGTGAAAATCGCGTTGATCTGCATGCTACTCCTGCTCGGCAGTTGCAGCATGCTGCGCCTTGGTTACGATCAAGGGCCGCAGTTGGTTTGGTGGTGGCTGGATAGTTACGTTGATTTCAGCAGCGAACAGGCTCCGCATGCCAAGGAAGCGATCCGCCAATGGTTTGCTTGGCATCGCACTTCCCAATTACCCGAATACGCTGCTTTACTGTCCACACTACGCGCGCAAATCGACGCTCCCGTTACGCCAGAACAAATCTGTGGCTGGTTCCAGGATTTTAGAACTACCATCGCACCGGCGCTGGATCATTCGTTACAGCTCAGTGCACCATTAATACCGGGACTCAATGACGCGCAATGGCGTCACATGGAACAGCGCTTTGCCAAAAGCAACGATGAATTACGCAGCGACTTTCTGCAGCCACGCATCGAAGAACGACGGGAAGCATCGGTCAAACGCACAATCAAACGTATCGAAAATATCTACGGCGATATTGATGAAACGCAGCGAAACTTAATCGTCGCCGGCATCGCAGCCTCTCCCTTCGATCCCGAGGCTTGGTTGATGGAACGCCAACGCAATCAGCGCGAAATCCTGCTGACGCTGCGCCGATTGGCCACCGAGCCGACCGAAATTGAGCAAACCACCACTGTACTGCGCGCGTTGGCCAAGCAAATCGAGCACTCTATCGATCCCGATTATCGAGCTTATCAAGAAAAATTAATGGAATACAACTGCGCCTTCACAGCACGCATTCACAACAGCACCAACGCCAGCCAGCGCCGGCATGCGCACGACAAACTGAAAGGTTGGGAAACCGATTTTCGTGTATTGACTGCTGACGCGCGCTAGCGCCGCGTACTGGATTCGATGATGCGATTGATTTCATCGAATCCACTAACAAGTCCACCGAGCAAATGTAATGTTAATTATACGTCATCCTTGGGAGACTATTTCTCGGGGAAAGCTCAATGGGCGAATTAAGTGAAAAGACATCATTTAAGCGAAGATTTTTCATGCAACCACGCTTCAAATTCTAAAGCCGTTATCGGTCTGCAAAACAAGTATCCTTGGTAATAATCGCAACCGTGCTGGCGTAAGTAAGCCAACTGCTGTTCAGATTCTACGCCCTCAGCAAGCACCGCCAATTTCAAGCTGCGCGCCATAGCAATGATAGTAGCCGCAATTTCACGATCATTAGGATCCTGAGGCAAGCCGCGCACGAAACTCTGATCGATTTTTAATTTATCGATGGGAAAACGTTTCAGATAAGTCAGCGAGGAATAACCTGTGCCAAAGTCATCAATTGCCAAACGCACACCCAGGGCTTTTAAAGTTCTCAACGTATTGATGGATTGTTCCGCATGTTCCATAAACATGCTTTCGGTTAATTCCAATTCCAGGCACGCAGCCGGAAGCCCCGTTTCTACCAATACACTTTGTACCAATTCGACCAGATTCTCCGATTGAAATTGGCGCACCGACAAATTAACCGCGATTACCAGGGGGGGCAAGCCAGCATCCATCCAGGCCCGACCTTGAGCGCAAGCTGTGCGCAGCACCCATTCACCGAGTGGCACGATAAGCCCGGTTTCTTCGGCAATGGAAATAAATTTTCCCGGCGACACCATGGCTTTACCAGGAGGTTGCCAGCGCACCAGAGCTTCAACCCCTATTGTCCTGCCACTCCGGGCATGGATCAGCGGCTGGTAATGAATAATGAATTCCCCGGCAACCAATGCATGACGTAAATGGTTTTCCATCACCAAGCGTTCATTTGCCGCAATGCTCAAAGCTGCAGTGTGGTAGCGATAAGTATTACGCCCCTCTTGCTTGGCCAGATACATGGCCATATCCGCGTGCTGAATTAGCTCGGTGACACTACTGGCATCATCTGGAAAAAGACTAATCCCGATACTCGCATTAATAAAAATCTCATGACCGCTCGGTAAAATAAAGGGCGAAGTAAGCAAATCGATCAAATTTTGTGCCAAAGTGGCAGGCTCGCTGGGATCTTTAATGTCCTCAAGCACCAGTAGAAATTCGTCACCGCCCAATCGCGCCAACGTATCTTCCTCACGCAGCCGCTTCTTCAGGCGGGAAGCCATCAAAATCAACAACTCATCACCGACCGGATGACCCAGACTATCATTGATATTCTTAAAACGATCCAGATCGAAATAAAGTGTCGCCACTCGATGATGGTGCCGTTGCGCCCGTTCAATAGCATGATGTAAACGCGATTGCGCCAGCAAGCGATTAGGTAAACCCGTCAATGGATCATAGTGAGCAAGGTGTGAAAGGCGCGCCTCCGATTGCTTGATCTGAGTAATATCAGTGAATACGCCAACATAGTTGGAAGGCTCATGCCGCTCATTAAACACGGTACTGATCGTCAACCATTGCGGATAGATCTCACCATTTCTGCGGCGATTCCATACTTCTCCATGCCAATACCCTACTTTGTAGAGACTAGCCCACATTGCCTGGTAAAACGACTCATCATGGCGTCCTGACTTAAGGACTTTGGGATTCTTCCCCATCACCTGCGCTTCGCTATAACCGGTAATTTCTGTGTAAGCTCGGTTGACTGCAAGGATATTGGGCGCCAAATCGGTAATGACAACCCCTTCCCGCGTGGATTCGAACACTGCAGCTGCTTGCCGCAAGGCATCGGCTGCATATACTTTTTGCACAGCCAACGCCGTAATACAGGCAAATTCATTTACCAATGCCAGATCCGCAGTACCAGGCTCCCGAGGTGTCTGATGATAGATGGCAAATGTTCCTAGCACCGCACCGGCTTCATTCTTGAAGGGCACCGACCAACACGCGTGCAGATTGGCTTTTTGCGTTAACTTCAAAAACGGTTGCCAATACGGATGGTGATCGATATCGGAGACAATCACCGGCTCGCCACGCCAGGCCGACGTGCCGCAGGAACCGACTCCATCCGCGATTTTCAACTGATCGACGGCTGCATTGAAATCATCCGGCAGACTAGGTGCCACCCCATGCTTAAGGCGACCTGTATGCGCGTCCAACAGCAAAATGGAAACCAGCATACCGGGGTTAATCGTTTCCAGGCGCCATGCAATGTCATTTAGTACCACCGATAGCGGGCGATTAGCCACAATTAGATCCAGTGCGGACTGATGGGCCAGCCGTATTAACTCGGCACGCTTATGTTCACTGATATCCAGCCAGGCCCCGACAATTTCGAGCGGTTGGCCATCCGCATCCTTGATGAGCCGAACCTCATCCAGAATCCAGATCACTTGCCCAGTGCGATGAAAAAAACGGTAATCATGCGTCAACTGACCTTCTGTCAATAAAGTCGATTGACGCGCCAATACCGCCTCACGATCATCCGGATGCACATGCGAGTGCCACCAATCCAGGGTCAACACATCTTCCGGAGCATAACCTAGCAATCGCTCGATATTTTCGCTAACCCAAACCGGTTGCAGCACTTTTCCAACAAAATGAAGATTGTATAAAATTGTCGGACTGGCAGCCAACAAATGGGACAGACGCAAACTGGTCTTCTTCAAGCTGACGCGTTCGTGCGTCAGCTCTACCTGATGCCTTACTTTTTCCAGCGTAGTGGTAATTTCGTAGAGGTAGCCTTCGTGCTTGGATAAATAATCATCTATGCCCCAATGTAGTGCACGAGCGGCCACCATCTCACTGCCCTGCCCGGTGATTAACACAATCGGAATATCCAGTTTCCGTTCATTCCGCAACCATTTAACAAACTCCAAGCCATCCATGCCAGGCAAGCGATAATCGATCAGAAGCACGTCGAAGGGGATATCCTGTTCAATCGAACCCATCGGCAACAATGTCATGGCATCTTCGGCACTGGTCACCGTAGTCAAATGAATATGCGGTGCATGCAAGGCCAGATGGCGACGCATCAAATCGATATCAAACACGTTATGCTCAGCATATAGAACATGCAACGCGGATTGATTGCGGTCAGTACTGCGTCGAGAACGTTTCAGTGCACCGCGCAACGTGCGAGGTAGACGTTCCAGATAGTCATCGCGTTTAACCAGGTAATCATCCGCACTGGCTTTAAGTGCAGCCACTGCTGACTCTTGATCACCGGATCCGGTCAGAATTACCACAGCCATGGGCAACCGTCGCTCGCGCACGCTGCTTAATGCCTCCAAACCAGACCCATCTGGCAAAGAAAGATCCGCCAGCAACAAGTCATATGCATTCACTTTCGTCAGCCGCTCTAATCCCTCGCGCAGCGTTGGCACCACTTCCAACTCGATCTCGGGTGCGGTACGTGCCAGCATAAGCCGAGCTAGATCAGCATCCATAACAGAATCTTCGATATAAAGAACACGCATAGTGTTTATTGAGGTAGTTCGTTAAGTACGCACCAGTAAAGCTCTATATGTTGCGCCACTTCCATAAAGTTATCGAAGCCTACAGGCTTAACGATATAGGAATTGGCACCAGTGTCGTAGGCAGTCTGAATATCGCGATCCTCACTGGAAGTGGTTAAAATCACTATTGGAATGCAACGCAGCACAGGGTGCGCTTTTAGAGTTCGCAGTACCGTAAGGCCATTAATGCGCGGCATATTGAGGTCGAGCAGAATAACGACCGGCTGAGCTTCTCCTGCTTCCCAACGGGGTATCCAGGCCAAAGCTTCTTCACCATCACGTGCTACCAATATAGGGTTGGCCAGTTTGCGGCGTTGAAAAGCACGCAAGGTTAAATCGACGTCTAGCGGATTATCTTCGACCAAGAGAATCGGTGGATATGCGCTCATCAGTTTACTCCTTCGTTATGTCAGGTTTTCCTGCATGATAGGCAATTGCAAATAAAAAGTTGCACCTTCGCC
>JAMXAE010000103.1 GCA_024281695.1 Nitrosomonas sp.
AATACTGTGAAACCACATAAGAGTTTGAATAACTCTACTCCCTATGAAACACTCACCTCTTATTTTAATCAACCTCTCTGTAAACAACCCTGAGATTTCTTACATCTTAGGTCAATAAAAAACACATAAACAAAGCCAGTTCACGCAGTCACAAATGAATATCCACCGCCATCCACAATTGATGAGGACGGGCAGCTACAAATTGCCGGCTAACCTTGTCCGTTGAGCGATTTGCCTGTAGATTGACTCGACTCGTACGCTCTTTGTACTGATCAACAAACGGCAGCATTACTTCGCTCAGCGGTTGAACGTCTTTCACAAAATAAGCTGATGCCTCCCGCAATATCCCGTTGACTTGCTTCAGTTCCCGGTTCTCTCATTCCAGTTGCTTGAGCCAACCGCGATCCATTGTCGATAGTCCGTATCGGATTCCCTGATCGATTTCACATCGACGAACCCAGGTTCGTAGCGACTCCGCCGTGCAGCCTATCTTCGATACAATCGATTTTATCCCTACCCATTGCGACTCATATTCTTCTACTGCTCAAACACCAGGCGAACTCCTCGTTCTCGTACTTCCGGTGAATAACTGATTTGATTTCTCATCTTCTTCCTATCAAATCATTTTATCTCCGGAAAACCCAGGATAATTTAGGACTTATCTTCGTTAATACGAGACAAGTTCGAACGCATCAGTTTTACACTACCCAGCAGGTGACAAAGACGACGAGCTTATGCAGAAACATTTTCCACGATATCACGCAAACTGATTCAGCCTACCAGTTGTGCCATGGCAAGCATCTCAAATTGGTGTCAATCTGGACGAGGCACAAAAAGAAAAGTCTGAATGATGTTGCTTTGTAAGCGTCTCAAATTCATGCCTCGGTACAAGTTTTAGTATTTGGGAAAAGATTGTATCAGAATGAGATGTGGCTTGATTATTCTATTTTAATCAGTAAATTATGCGAAAACTTATTATACCAATTAGGCCTGAATCGGACTGTGGTACTTTCCCGTTACTGGGCAGTAGTGATTTGATTCATAATGGTTCTTGATTGATCGGTTTCCCAACTTTCAATAAGGTATATTTGATGCCGTTGGGGGAGAGACCATTTCATTCGTTGAGAAACCTCATGGTATTTTAAAAACGACATTTCTAACTGAAAGCGTCGATTTTTTCAACAGCCTACTAAATCAACGATCTGGATTTCTTGACGAATTGAGCTTTTTAGCTCGAGATATTTATATAATTCATTGATTATATATAAATATTCTTACATATTATTGAGAGAATGGAGCATAATCTCATTGAAATATCAAGACCGACAGAACTAGGCAGAATCAAGAATTAATCCATTGCGTACCCTTTCTTGCCACTCAATGATCCAATTGGAAAATTCATCAGCCTGAAGGGGTCTTGAAACAAAATTACCTTGTGCCAAATCACAACCAGTTTGCCGCAGGAGCTCCCAATCATTCCGATCTTCAACACCTTCCGCCACCACTTCCATTCCTAGTTGCTTTGCCATGGATAAACTGGCGTCGTATATCGCCCGTAGAGTATCATCTGCCCAAGCACGATGAACAAAGCCCTGATCAATCTTGAGCTCATCAAAGGGAATATCCCGTAACTGTGACAGCGATGAATGACCGGTACCGAAATCATCAATAGACAAATGGAATCTTTTGAGACGCAGTCGAGTTAGGATTTCGAGCGGAATTCGTGTATCAGCCCCCATTAATTGACTCTCGGTTACCTCAAGCACAATCTTTTGTGGTGACAAACCCGCTTTGGTTACCAGATTGACCACGAGATCCTGGAAATCTAGAGATGCCAGATTATCCATTGAAACATTAATCGCTACACGCAGTATCAATCCGCTTTGTTGCCATATTTTGGCTTGAGTCAATGCATCTGTCAAAACAAAGGTGGTCAATTCATTAATCAGATCATTTGCTTCTGCGATACCGATAAACCGGTCGGGAAATATCAGGCCATCTATTGGATGATGCCAACGTACCAGTGTCTCAACGCCCATCACCTCACCAGTCGCTACGGATACCTTTGGTTGATAATAATTTACTAACTCACGATGGGAGATAGCAAACCGTAACGCTTCCGCATCATAAATTTTATTATTGGATTGCAGCTTATTTTCTAAAGAATGGGGTTCCCACTTCTTGATTATTTCCGATAATTTATCGGGATTAACAGGTTTGTGTAAATAGCCAAGCATCGGTATCTTATGTGCATGAACCAATTTTTCAGCAGTTTTTAACATGCGATCATCTTCACCACTGACCAAGATCAGATCGCCATGAAATTGCCGATCGACCAGATAACGTACAAATTCAATACCATCCATATCAGGCATATTTAAATCTAGCAAAATCAAATCAGGACAAGTATACGCATTATCGATCAATTTGAGCGCATCTCGGCCATTGTCACAAGAATTGACTGAGGTATAGCCCTGCTTAGTAAGCATCCGGGTCAGGAGCTTAAGCATAAAGGTATCATCATCAACTATCAGGATCTTAATATGGGATACATTATGCATAACTTACATTTTTAGAAAAATAAGATAACAAATATTATTACTTCTACTTTTTTACTGCATGATCATACACTGTGTTTCTATTGAAGGGGATAGTGATTAAATTAACCTAACTCAAGAATCTATCAGTAACCGTCTCTCCTGACATTAAGCTAGTTAATATCCGATTTACTCCATTGCTGCATAATCAACTTCTCAAATTCCTCTACTGGCAAGGGAGGAGAATAAAAATAACCTTGCGCATAGTCACAACCAAGTTCAATTAACAAATCCTGCTGTATCTGGGTCTCTACGCCTTCAGCAATGGTCTTGATATCTAATTTATGTGCCATCAGAATAATTGCTTCAACTAATGCGTGATCCGTTTTATTCTTATTCAAATTGCTTGTAAAAGAACGATCTATCTTGAGATAGTCAATATCGAATTCCTTTAGGTAAGACAACGAGGAAAAACCAGTACCAAAATCATCAATAGAGATCTCAATGCCTAAATTGCCAAACTCTTTTAATGTAGTTCCAACATTAGGAGAATTCTTTAGCAACAAACCTTCGGTAATTTCCACGTTAATGCTGTTACCGGGCAGTCCCAATCGAATCAGCTTATCCGGCCATGAATATTTGTTACATTGATTAAACTGAATCGGAGATTTATTTACACTTATCTGAATAATATTGCCAAATTGTTTTTGCCACTGCTGAATCTTACTACTACATTGGTCAAAAACCCACTCGCCAATCTGCAGAATTAAACCGCTTTCCTCTGCCAGCGGAATGAAGATAGCCGGATTGATCATGCCATGATGCGGATGTTTCCATCGTAACAAAGCTTCTGCTTTAATAACACGCCGATCCGCTAAATTTAAAATGGGTTGATAATAGACTTGCAACTCATTTCGTTCCAACGCATGCCTAAGATCATGAATTAATAGAGTTCTTTCTTGTGCAGCCTGTTGCATAGAGGGTGTAAATTGACTGACACGATTACGACCTTCCGATTTGGCTTTATACATCGCCATATCCGCATTCTTCATTAACACTTCCATATTAATTCCGTCTTCTGGATAAAAGGCAATACCGATACTCGCAGAGATGTATTGATTAATTCGATCCTTATCAAGTATAAGCGGTTGACTCAATTCTTGAATAATATGCTGGGAAATCATTTCGGTGCGTAGCTTGTTACCAATATCAGGAAGAATTACAGCAAACTCATCCCCCCCTAGGCGTGCTACGGTATCTGTTTCTCGTACGCATGACATGATCCGTTGAGCAACAATTTTTAGTAACTGATCCCCAGCTGCATGACCGAGACTATCATTAATATCCTTGAAATGATCTAAATCGATAAATATCAACGATAGTAATAAGCCACTGCGTTGTGATTTTTTGATCTCATTGCGCAATCGGTCCTTGAATAAATTACGGTTGGGCAAGCTAGTCAACGGATCATAATTTGCCTGGAATTGAATAAGCTCATCCTTTTGTTTCTTTTCTGTAATATCAGAAAATTGAGCTACAAAGCAATAGATACTGTGATTTGAATTGCGGATCACAGAAATATTTAGCCATTTTGCCTGAATCGCACCATCTTTTCGGCGATCCCAAATCTCTCCTTGCCAGTGATCATCCTGTAGGAGTTTCTGCCACATTTTCTGGTAAAAAGTTTTTTTGTGACGCCCTGATTGAAAAATTCTAGGATCTTTGCCGATAACTTCCGCCAACTCATAGCCTGTCAGGCGAGTAAAAGCTGGATTAATCTCTATAATCAGATTATCTTCATTCGTAACCATGATAGCTTCTCTGCTCGACTGGTAAATCGTGGCAGCCAACCTCATGGATTCATCCGATCGCTTTCGTTCAGTGATATCTTGATAGATACCCAATATACCGATAATTTCATTGTTATTATTTCGCAAGGGTACTTTGGAAGTTTGCAGAAATATAATTTTTCCATTGGATTTACTCAGAGGCTCTTCATAGTCAAGTTTGGGAATACCCGACTCTATTACTTCTTTGTCATCATCACGATAGACATCTGACTGCATCTTTGTCCAGGCTAAATCATAGTCATCAAGTCCAATGATCTCCTTGGGAGATGCAACTCCGGCATCTTTAGCAAAAGAAGGATTGCAACCCAGGTAACGTAATTGAGTGTCTTTCCAAAATATTCGTACAGGTACTGTATCAACGATAGTTCTGAGTAAACTACGTGATTCAGCAAGTGCATATTCCTCTTGCTTGAGTTTAGTAATATCGGTAGAAATTCCACACATACCGATAATTTGAGCGTGATCATTAAGTACCGGTTTCTTGATCGTCCAGTAAATTCGCGCCTCACCAGTCGATTTAATAATATTCATCTCTTCTCGTTCTATTGTTTCTCCACGGTCGATCACGCAGCGGTCATTAAACATTAAATCATCTGAAATCTCTAAATCAAAAAAGCAGTTATCATCATGACCGATAATATGCTCAAGGGGTACACCAAAGAGATCTTGAACACTTTGATTCACATAAACATAGCGCCCAAAAGTATCTTTCATAAAAATGTAGGCACCGATCTGATCCAGAATCGTTTGTAATCCAAAAAATAAATCTTGTTGAAAACTCCATGCAGCATCGGTTTCCGGGTTTATCGAATGCTGAGAGAAGAATATTTTAAGTATTTCTGAGAGGTTATTTTTTGTTTCTTTTTCTGAGGACATTGTAATTCTGTAGCAATGAAGATTTTGTCTTGCACTTGCCATCATTAGGGTTCTGGCGAAATAGTGCATACCATGATGTTTTTTTGTGACCCAATAAACCTAGATACACAATTTAGCGTTTTTTTAAATTCAAAATATCGTTTTATCCGCCCAGCTTATATAGCATATATGGGCATCGTAGAAATTCAGTTAACTACGACGAAAGGATAATGCTTTTCTTACGGACGTGGGCAGTTCGAATTCTCTCGAATAATGTGAGTCTGATCGGCAGCAAGGTTTGTACGATTCGAACGTTCACCAGATGGCCATTCAACAGTTACCGATTCGGCAACTATGTTTTGTCCTAACCCGAAATGCAGTCGGCGATCATCTTGTACCCCATTGTGAATGCCACCTGCTTTTAGGCGAGCCTGTTGGCGTCCTCCGGCCTGAACTATGACCCTAGCACCGATGCCGTCGCGATTAGATTGGCATCCCCTCAGGTTAATCTTCAACCAATGATTGCCGCCACCCATGTTATGTAGAAGATAACGACGCCCAAAATGAAAGGGAAATTCGTGCTCCCCACCATCGGTAACTAGCAAATCAAGATAGCCATCATTGTCGTAATCGGCTACGCTGACCCTTCCGCCAGTGCCTAATTTCTGGGTACTCGCTCCACCTGCATTAGGCACTTGCACAAACGCGCCATCAATGTTTTCAAGTAATATATTGGGTTTGTTGCGAAGCCCCGCACCGCAAGAAAGATAGGCGTCGATATCCATATCGTTGTCAAAATCACCGGCAGCGATTGATGTACACGTAATTGCCTCACCAAGCCCCAAGTCAGTGACATAGAACTTGCCATCACGTCGTGACAACATTAAAGGCGCATGGCCGATTACTTTGGTCCAAAACTCACGTCCATCTGAGGTCACGTTCGCAAACTCCGCATCAGCAGACACAAACTTTGCTCGAAAATCCAATGTCCCATATATCTCGATTTGCCATTTTCCAGTATCTGGCTTCCAACCGATATAAATGCCCGGTGTTGTACGTAATACCTTACTTAAAATACCATGTACGGCAGGATCAGTGGCATCCAATGTCAACTCGATAAGCTTCCATTGCCTAGCGTTGATGACTTCATAGGCATATTGCGCTGGAGTGCTATTTGATGCACCGACATGGATCATTTCAGGAGTCCAGTAGGTATTGTCATACACACGGATCACCAAACGCGATGGCCCTTCAAAACTGAAATTCAGGCTCCCTTTCGCAATTTTCGAAAGATCATGCGCATCCACAATAATTTCGCGATGGGTATTTGAATTCAGCACCCATGAACTCAAACCGGATTGAAGGCGCAATACCAATAGATCATCCGAGAGATCTCCATCGAAGTCTGCAACTGCCACATCCTCCACATCAGTAACATCCATAGCAGGCTCGAGAAAAATTGGCAACGACACGGGATTACCCACTTGAAAAACTTTTTTCGGATAAGGCCCACCGCTAACCACAAGATGCACAGCTGAGTCAAAATAAGCTAATTGTGCGAAAAAGCTTTTAAGATCTTGAATCATTTCAGGCAACTCAACAAAATTTCCATTACTTTGCTGGAGCATCAAGCGAGTAGGTCCGAAAGCATCATTTGGGCGCCGAAAGTTGGCCATATACAAGTCCAACAAACCGTCATTATTCCAATCCAACCACAATGGAGTTCGTCCACGACCAAAAGTATCATTAAGTCCACGCGTAGCGGCTTCGTCAATTAATATGCCTCCAGAGTTAACATAGAACGGTTTGTCGCGCTCCACAGTACCCGCTAGGACTCCGGCAAGTAGTGCAAAATCCTGATCGCCATCATTATCGAAATCAGCCCAAGCACCACCATGAGCATCAATAAATGGAATCCCTTGCCAAGACGGAATTCCCAGCCACGACTGAATTGGTTTATCACTGAAAGTGCCATTACCGTTGTTAATATATAGATTGGGCCGATACATATGATTGCTAATCCAGACATCAAGCCAACCATCGCTGTTGTAATCGACCCAAGAGGAACCATATCCTCCATAGAGAAAATTGGTAAGTCCAGCCGATACGGTCTTATCCTTGAATGCTATGTCTGCGTTCGCCGGTTGAATGGTCCCAAAAACTAATGCAATTAGGCACACAAAGACTACTGATAAGATATTGCTCATATTTTCCTAAGAAAGCCCTGGATAAAACGACATCTTCTATACTTTAGTCTCTTAAATTAAGACTCCAACCAGGGCGTTGCTGATGCTAATTGAATACTGATTAGGCAGCATAGCCTACTACAAGCCCCCAGATGAAGTCGATCAAACTACGCAAGTTTTTAATCCTATGATATTGTTGAATATGAGAATCTTTTATCCTATGATATTAGTTAACTCGTTCGACGAATAACTTCGTCGATCAATAGAGATATTCACAGAAGAGCACTTATCTAATCTGCATGAATACAGCGCACCGCAATCCTTTTACACTCTTAAAAATTAAGTAAAAAAATGCAAAAACATCATTGCGACTGGAATAAAGAAATCAGCACTATGTTGAAAAATACAGATAACCTCCTCTTCCACTCAAATTTTGCAAAAAGTATAGGGAATAAAGGGAGTATCCCGTTAACTGCTAGAGCTTTAACTCAGTTTCGAATGATTTGGCCGATTCAACATTTTCTTTTTATTACCCATTAGTTTTATGCAGATTGTGAAAATCCTACGCTTGCCGCTTATGGCAACGGGACATAGTTTTCTTTCAGAGAATCATGTAGAATTATTAACTTTTTTTCTACTCTCTATTTATTATTCTAAATTTTGCGGATCAGTAATCTGTGTCATTCTACGTACAAAAATATGGCGGTACCTCTGTTGGAAGCACTGAGCGAATAAAAAATGTTGCTCGACGGGTAGCAAAGTTTCATTCACAAGGGCATCAAATTGTAGTTGTTGTTTCCGCTATGAGTGGCGAAACCAATCGATTAATTGCTCTAGCTCATGAGGTTCAGGAAAATCCCGATCCGCGCGAATTAGATGTAATGATTTCTACCGGCGAGCAAGTATCTATCGCGTTATTGTCGATGGCATTGATGGAGCTTAAAGTCAAGTCCAAAAGCTATACGGGATCGCAAGTCAGAATTTTGACTGATAGCACGCACACCAAAGCACGAATATTAAGTATTGATGAAGCAAAGATCCGAACAGATCTGAATGCCGGCTATGTGGTAGTAGTTGCTGGATTTCAAGGCGTTGATGAAAAAGGTAGCATCACAACGTTAGGTCGTGGAGGATCTGATACTACTGGAGTTGCACTGGCAGCTGCTCTGAAAGCCGATGAGTGTCAAATCTATACCGACGTTGATGGAATCTATACAACAGACCCCCGGGTAGTTGCCGAAGCTAGAAGACTAAATACCATTACCTTCGAAGAAATGCTTGAAATGGCAAGTCTTGGCTCAAAAGTTTTACAACTAAGATCTGTCGAATTTGCAGGAAAATATAAAGTAAAGCTGAGAGTCTTATCCAGCTTTGAGGATGAAGGGCAAGGCACCCTGATTACTTTTGAGGAAGATGAGAATATGGAACAAGCAGTTATTTCAGGTATCGCATTTAATCGTGATGAGGCGAAAATTACTGTTTTAGGTGTCCCCGATCATCCCGGTATTGCTTATCAAATCTTGGGACCAGTCGCCGATGCTAATATTGACGTGGATATGATTATCCAAAATGTAGGGCATGATGGCTTGACTGATTTCTCATTCACGGTTCATCGTAATGAATTTAAAAATACGATGAATATCTTGAGAGAAAAAATTCAACCTCATATTGGTGCACGCGATGTACTTGGAGGTGATAGAATCGCCAAGGTCTCTGTCGTTGGTGTCGGTATGCGATCACACGCTGGCATCGCCAGTAAAATGTTCCGCGTACTGGCAGAAGAAGGCATTAACATACAGATGATCGCAACATCAGAAATAAAAGTATCGGTTGTTGTGGATGAAAAATATATGGAACTAGCTGTTAGAGTGCTTCATAAAGCATTTGATCTAGAACAAGCACTTTAATCTTTTAGAAGAATTAGGTTCCATCAGGATGATATAAGTCGTGTTATCCTACCGCATCAAAAAATCGGAGAGATGGCCGAGTGGTCGAAGGCGCTCCCCTGCTAAGGGAGTATAGGCACAAAAAGCTTATCGAGGGTTCGAATCCCTCTCTCTCCGCCACAGATACACCAATAGACACCCAGAAACACCAACAAGACCCGCATAAATGATAAGTTTAGCGCGTTTTTTGTTATCCGTAGGCAACCATGTGAAACGTGAGTAACCAGATAAATTTGTGAGTAATATCGTGAGTAAGCATAATACTCATGAAAACGTTACTCACATTTTCGGTATAACCAATACTGATAAGGTTCCTCACATGAAGCTTACAGACCCATAAATTAAAGCAGCAAAACCCAAAGACAAGCCCTACTCACTTTCTGATGGTCATGGGCTTGTTTTGTATGTTCAACCTTCCGGTTGCTAAATGGTGGCGATATCGTTATCGTTTTAATGGCACGACTAAAATGCTTTCTATGGGCGTTTATCCTGATGTGACATTAAAAGAAGCGCATAATCAACATGTACACTTCAAAGAATTACTGGTACAAGGCACTGACCCTTCACAACACCGTCAAGAACAAAAAATCAACGCCATGCAGATTATGTTATTCGTAGATTGGAAGCTGATATTTTCCCTGTTATCGGTAGAAAGCCTGTCACTGAGTTAACAGCACCCATGCTGCTAATGGCTATCAAGAAGATTGAGGCCAGAGGCGCGTTAGATATTGCCAAGTGCGCCTTAACCACTTGCAACCAGGTCATGGGACTAGCAGAACGCAACCCAGCCGCAGATATCAAGCCTTTGGATGTGCTGAAACCCACCAAGAAAAACAACTATGCACGGTTGGATCAGAAAGAATTGCCCGAACTACTCCGCAAGATTGACGCATACGACGGACAACCATTAACCAAACTGGCTTTGCAGTTAATGACTTTGACTTTCGTGCGAACCAGTGAATTAATCGGCGCCAGGTGGGATGAAATAGAACTGGATAAAAAGCAATGGCGTATACCAGCAGAACGTATGAAGATGAAAACCCCGCATATCGTGCCATTATCCGATCAAGCAATTGATATCTTAACAAAAATAAAGAACCTATCCGCTGATGAAGTTCTACTATTCCCCAGTGAACGCAGAGACGGAAAATCGATGAGCAATAACACTATTCTTTACGCACTGTATCGCCTGGGTTATCACAGCCGCATGACCGGCCACGGCTTCAGGGGGATAGCATCAACGATCCTTCACGAACGAGGTTATAACCATGATCATATTGAATTACAACTGGCACACAGCAAACGTGATGCGGTATCAGCATCTTATAACCATGCCCTGTATCTGGAACCACGGGCACGCATGATGCAGGATTGGGCTGATTATCTGGAAGCAATAAAGACGGGAGCAACGATATTACCGTTTAAGGCAGCATAAAGAGTTTAAACCGCCACCTGACGGAATCAGGCAACTAGCGGGGTTATCAAGTGCGTTAACACCTGAAACCCCTGACCACAACGCAAACTAACAAGGAGTTTGAATCATGGCTGACAAAGATTCTATCAGTAATCAAATCACGGATTATTTCTATGTGATAGATAAGCAATTAAAAGCCGCTCGTGCAATATGCGATGCGACAGCGGTATTGATCGCCTTAGAAAGAGCACCAGCTCACCATGACACGCATCCCAGTCATAATATTTTGACAGGGAGCGGGTACGCTCATGGATTAAAAGTCGGAAATGAAACGTTACCCATACTATTAAAGCAAGCTGCAAATCTAATAGATTTGTCACATAAATTGAAAGGACAGTCTGCCAATGAACCTCGCGAGTACCTGTTTGTGGCCATCGATGATTTCTCCAGGGAATTGTATG
>JAMXAE010000104.1 GCA_024281695.1 Nitrosomonas sp.
AGCTATTATTGATGCACCTGTAGCCTGACTTATGGCAGCCGCTTCAATTTCCCACAATGTCAAATAATCCGATGAATTAGCAATATTTGAATTAATTCCGCTCAATGCCAAGGGATCAGCAGGGGCCAAAGTAGCCTTAATACAAAGAGGGGCCTTAATAGTCACAACATAGTCAATCGTATTGTCCTGATCGATATCAATATCGATAGACGATGGATAATCCGCTGGATTAATTGCTGCAAAGTTAATATTGATAGTTTGCTCAATTGCCATGTTAGCTGCTGCAATGGCCTCATTTCTATATTGCATATTACTTACCGCTTTCAAATTTCCGCCGCTGAGTGAAAATGCAGATACCATCAACAATGTAATGGTAACGAGCACAATAAGCCCAATAACCAAAGTAGCCCCTTCTTGCCGGGGAAAAATACATTCGTTTCTCATGGTTTATCTCTTCGTCCAGATGGATTTACTAAGCGGATATAACCGGAATAGACATGGCGCATAAAACTATCGTTAAATGGTCCCAACGTAATTGATCCCAGCTGATAGGTTTTATCTTCCACATAACCCGTAGATGCCTGAATATTTCTGGCCAATACATATATTTGTATCGCAACCACATTAGCCCAATCCGCCGCTGTACACGAAGAACAATCATCATAGATATCAGCGCTTCCATCTTCGTCTACATCTCGCCCATATTCGAAATGAATACTTTGGATACCTTCTATGACTGGCTGTGCTGATTGCATCTGAACCGAGTCACCACTCAAATCAAAATCAGCTCGCATCAACGTTGGAATGCCATCACTAGATGTAACAGAGTAATTTCGCACATAAAAAATGGATGCTATTAATTTCCGCTTATCCGCCGCTGTAGTACAGTCCTTCTTATAAACTGTCGTCGCGCTTGATGTTCCAACTACCGGTAATGTCGCAGCAGCTACTACGTAGTTGCCATGAAGCGTGTCTCCACATCCCTGTGTTTGTAAATATAATTTATCAGGGTCATAGTTTTCACAATTTCCCACCCCGGCAACACAAGTTGCGGCGTAGCGCACAACAAGCACATCCGAATTTGATTGTTCATTCGTAATAATGCTCGAACACTCAGCAGGGACTGAAGTGCCTGATGCATAACCTTGTACCGGAATAGCAAATAAATTGTTGATATAAGACACATTCCAGTCAGAGAAACCAACACACGGATTAGGAATCTCAGTTGGCGGCGTAACAGAAGGCAGAGGAGGAACATAGGTATCCCAGAACCCTGCGTGCCATAGCTCTTGCTGTAACAATTGCAAAGTAAATCGCCCATTCTCGACTTGCCGATTCATTTTTGCCAGTTCCGCGTTGCTTCTGGTCAGATCCAGATACAGCGCAAGCACTCCTGTCATGATTAACAATCCCAGCACAATTGAAATCATTAATTCGATTAGAGAGAAGCCACGTTGCGGATTCATAGTGCTGATATTTGACTTAACTGTTGTCATCATGGCGAAGCTAGGTTAGCAATGCGCACAATCGTGCTCATGGTTCGTCGACACAAATCATTAATACATTTTGTTCCTGTCGAATCATCATACAATCCTGCCCCACAGCTTGATGCTGGTGCGGCAATTGGGTTCATTCCTTGCCACACTACTGTAATCATATACTGATCACCAGTACCAAGATCTTCGATACAACCACGCGCCCCTATCATGGCACCAACATTCGTAGAACTCGATGATTGCTCGGCAGCCCCTTTCAGTGCATTACTCCATAGGCATGCATCGTAGACCTGGCCACCGCCCGAGCAAGACGTCGGTTGACTATCCCCTACGCCCAGGGGATCTGTTGTCGATGTCACATAAGATGCTGCATTTGCGCGATTTGCTGATAATCTATCCGACATGCTGTCCATTAAAATAATGGCTTGCGCACGTTGGTAGGACTCAAGCTCTGCCGATTGCAAGCGCACCTGCAAACCAGCCAACCCTAATAACCCAACTGCCAAAATAACAATAGTTACGAGAATCTCAATCAGCGACACACCGCGTATTGCATTAAAAGAATGTAATTTTCTTAAAATGCGCATAGCTAACTACCATTTATCAGCGGGGGTTTTAACACCCTCACTGTTAATCGTTAGGTTGCCATCACTGGCCTGTGCTCCACTTGGTGTAAAGGTGAGCGTATAAGTTGGAACAGCTCCTGCTCCAACGACTATAGCGTAACTGTATTTATTACTGACTCCCGCCGGCAATGCATAGCCGCTTGCCTCCAAAACTGCCTTACTTGCGTAACTTCGGTTAGTCAAAAGGAATTGTTGCTGCCGATTAGCAATATCCATCATTTCAGATTGCGCTGCTGCGCGATTTGCTCTAATCATGTATTGCGTATAAGCTGGATATGCAACTGCTGCCAAAATACCGACAATGGCAACCGTAATCATCAGTTCAATCAATGTAAAACCATGTTGCCTTTTTAAAACTCGAGTTATTTTCATCTTCTATTGAAATCCTAAGAAACTTACTATCAATTCTGTCAAAGGGTTTCTGGGTTAACGGTCATATGGTCAGTTAACTTTAGTATCGCAATATAATTGCATTTAAATATTCACAACATATTGATTAATGATCATTTGCATAACCGATGCAATCAGTGTGATTAAACATGAAAAAAACAGAAGTCATCGTAGTAGGTGCCGGAATAATAGGGCTTGCAACTGCTGAGCGGCTGCTCAAGCAAGGCGTAAAAGTAACCCTGTTAGAACGCCATTCGACCGGACATGAGTCATCATGGGCGGGTGGCGGTATTTTGGCACCGCTTCATCCATGGAACTATTTCGATGAAGTGACACGCTTGGCTAGCTATAGTGCTCAACAGTTTTTCACTTGGACTTCGAACCTATACGCTAAATCGGGAATTGATCCTGAATACGAAAAATCAGGCATGCTCGTACTGGAACCCTATGATGAAGAAGCTGCACGGCAATGGTGTCTGGATCGGAATATTAAAATCGAGCGACAAATCATCAATGATTTGATTGAAAAAAACCCTGAAATAAACAAACAAGCTTTATATTTTCCCGACATCGCTCAAGTACGTAACCCCAGGTTGCTTCGTGCGCTTTGTACTCATGTAGCACAACTGGGCGGAAAAATCATCGAGAACTGCGCCGTCACCGGCTTCAAAGTTGCACATCAACATGTACAATCTGTCACATCAACTTGTGGAAAATTTTCAGCCGATCATTATGTTGTGAGTGCGGGCGCTTGGAGCAAAACAATGTTAGGAAATCACGCACTCAATCTGAATATTAAACCGATCAAAGGGCAAATGCTGTTATTCAAATACGATTCCCCGCCTACTCGTACTATAATCGTTCAGAATGATTTATACCTCATCCCGCGCCGGGATGGTCATTTATTGGTAGGAAGTACGCTGGAAGATGTTGGTTTCGATAAGCAAGTAACTGAACTTGCACGCAATCGATTATTTGCGCAAGCACAAACCATCTTGCCTTCACTCAACAAGAAACCTATCATTCAGCACTGGGCCGGATTACGTCCCGCCTCACCGAATAACATACCTACGATCGGACGTCATCCGGTAATCCATAATTTATTCATCAACAGCGGCCACTTTCGCTACGGCGTTACTATGGCTCCAGCCAGCGCGGAAATTATGGTAAACGAAATAATCGGCACACGCCAACCCTTTGATATATCTCCTTATCAAATGAGGTGAAATGCCACTTAGGTCTGATTATGCTTTAGGCAATGGAAATACGACAGATTCCACAACACCACTTAATTCTTCGATTACGACATCTTCACCGATCTGATCGGCTCCGATTTGCTTGAGCCTGGAAATAACCTGTTGCACGAGAATCTCAGGCGCGGAGGCACCCGCAGTAATACCGATATTCTTTTTGTTTACAAACCACGATTCCTGCAATTGTTCAGCACGGTCCACCATATAGGCTT
The DNA here is from genome assembly GCA_024281695.1 of Nitrosomonas sp. Taxonomy (GTDB): domain Bacteria; phylum Pseudomonadota; class Gammaproteobacteria; order Burkholderiales; family Nitrosomonadaceae; genus Nitrosomonas. The sequence goes on from JAMXAE010000104.1 coordinate 3,978, forward strand.
CCACATCGGCGTTTCTTGCAACTTCACATAGCCGGTTCGAGTTTGAACTGTTGGGTGAGCCCACCACGATAACCAAATCGCATTGATTGACCATTTTCTTTACAGCATCTTGGCGATTTTGTGTGGCATAGCAAATATCATCCTTTTTAGGACCGGTAATCATCGGGAATCTTTTTTTCAATGCATCGACAATACGGGCAGCATCATCAACCGACAAAGTGGTCTGCGTCACGTAAGCCAAGTTTGCTTCATCCTTGACTTTCAGGGCATCGACATCCATTTCAGTTTCAACCAAATACATTCCCTTGTCCTCACCCTCAATTTGCCCCATGGTACCTTCCACTTCCGGGTGGCCCTGGTGACCGATCATGATAATTTCCTTGCCTTCCTTGCGCATTTTGGCTACCTCAACATGAACCTTGGTAACCAACGGACAGGTGGCATCAAAAACTTTTAGCTTACGATCAGCCGCTTCTCGACGCACAGCATGCGACACTCCATGCGCACTAAAAATCAAAATACTGTCTTGCGGCACTTCATCCAGATTCTCAACAAACACAGCACCTTTTTTCTCCAGATTCTCAACCACAAACCGATTATGTACTACCTCATGCCGCACATAAATAGGCGCTCCATGCATGGTAAGCGCTCTTTCTACAATCTCTATTGCACGATCCACGCCGGCACAGAACCCCCTTGGGTTCGAAAGTAATACTTTGATCATTTTGTTTCCTCCAACAATGGATATTTATAATTCTTAACAATATTTTTTAAGATCGCATTTTAATGCGTTTAAGTATTTCAATAACGCCCAATTAATATAATGCGTTTCTCGTCAGGGAAATGCTGATTAATTGACTGCACGAACGAATCTCTTCGTTGCGCGGCACTCGCTCCCTCGCCTGTCTTGTTGATATGCCTCGATTGCTGCGTTCCGTGCACCTCATGCTTCATCTCGCTCACCGAATTAATCAGCGTTTCCTTAGGACAAGAATCATAAAATAATTTCAGGATGACCATGTTAATTCATCTCATATAGATGAGATAAGATAAGATAAAATAACCGAAGATTCTAGCTGAAAAAAATAGCAGTTACCATGTTCTTTCACCGTAAACAGTCTTTATCCTATCAGCACCTCCAAAATGTTTAGTGATCTCAGTCAGTCGCCGCTCAGCAAAAACCTGCAACGTTTGTTTTTATTAAGAAATATTTCCATTGCCTCCGAATGCCTGACATTCGCGATCGTATATTGGACGATTGATATTGAAATTCCCTGGCCGCAAATGATTCTCGTAGTCGTATTGTTATCACTGATCAATCTGTTGACATGGATACGGTTGTACCGCGACTGGCCTGTCTCGCATCAGGAGTTTTTTTTACAATTGCTGGTCGACGTATTTGCACTCAGCGCATTACTGTATTTTAGCGGCGGATCAACCAATCCTTTCATTTCATTGTACTTATTGCCATTGACGATTGCTGCGGCCACACTACCCTGGCGTTTTACGTGGGTCATGGCGATGATCACTATTGCCTGTTATACGTTGTTATTATTTGTTTATATCCCGCTCCCGCACGATCATAGCAATCATTTGATTGAATTTGCATTTCATGTATCCGGCATGTGGTTGGCATTTGTACTCAGCACCATGATTATTGCCTGGTTTGTGGTTAAAATGAGCTCATCGATTCGGGAACGGGATCAAGATCTTGCCAAGGCGCGGGAACAGGCATTGCGCAATGAACAAATCATCGCTCTGGGAACATTGGCCGCTGGCGCCGCCCATGAACTGGGGACGCCATTGTCGACAATGGCCGTTATTACTGGCGAATTGCAAAAAGAACATACGCAAGACGCCGAATTCCAGAACAATATTGCAATCTTGCGCGACCAAATCGCACATTGCAAGCACACGCTGACACATCTACTGGCAAAAGCAGGACAGAACCGAGCAGAGCAGGGCAACGAATTACCCGTGGACGAATTCTTGCACCAAATTCTGGACAAATGGAAATTGATCCGTCCATCGGTCAAATTCACTTACCAAAGTACGGGAGTGCAGCCCATTCCCACGATCATGGAAAATCAATTACTGAATCAATCGATATTGAATCTGCTGAACAATGCTGCGGACGCATCGTCAAAATGCATCGAGATTAAAAGTCATTGGGATCATCAAACACTCCATCTTGAAATTATCGACGATGGTAAAGGACGGTCCGCAGAAGCGCTACAACGTGCCGGCGAACCCTTTTTCTCCAGCAAAGCACCCGGTCAAGGTTCCGGTATCGGTTTATTTCTTGCCAATGCCAATATCGATCGGTTCGGTGGCAGTGTAAGTTTGTTTAATTTAGAAAATGGCGGCGCCTGCACGCAGGTTATGTTACCGTTGATAGGAAGAACTCATGATTGAATCTTCACTCACAGAAAGTAACGAATTTCCGGATTTACTCATTATCGATGATGATGAAGTGTTCTGCGACGTATTGGCTAAAGCCATGGCAAAGCGTGGCTTTAACGTCGCTTGTGCGCATACTATCGACAGTGCATTGCAATTTGCCGAAACAGCCATGCCGGAATATGCCATCGTCGATCTAAAGCTAGCCAACGAATCCGGCTTGGTGATGGTTGAAAAACTGAAAGAACTGGACCCAGGTACCCGCATTGTCATGCTGACTGGCTATGCCAGCATTGCCACAGCCGTAGAGGCTATTAAGCTTGGCGCCACACATTATCTTGCAAAACCGGTCGATGCCGATGAAATCATGGCCGCTTTCGAGCGCACCACCGGAGAATCGAGCACGCCGATCAGTGCGAATCCGTTATCGGTAGGCCGACTGGAATGGGAATATATTCATCGGATTCTCGCAGAAAATGACAACAACATATCGGTCACCGCAAGAATCCTGAACATGCACCGCCGCACACTGCAACGCAAGCTGGCGAAAAAACCGCTGCGGGAATAACGTAAGCCCCAGAAGCTATTCAAATCTTGCAATGATACGGATGTCAGATCCGACCATGCGCAAATCTTGAATGGCGAGCGCCTTTTTCTGATCAAGTTGCACCAGTTCCGGCAACTTACATATACCCTGCGCGACATCGCCGAGCAGATGCGGTGCCAAGTAGATCACCAGTTCATCCACCAAATCCGCGGCAACCAGAGCACCGTTCAGTCCGCTTCCCGCTTCCACCAATATTTCGTTGATCCCGGAATCGGCCAATATTGTCATCACCGCCTTCAAATCAACCATTCCCCCGACACCGGGCAAAACAGTCACGGTTACTCCCATGCGCTGTAATGCGGCTTTTTTTTCCGAATCGTTATCGGTGGCAGTGACGATCCATGTTTCTTCGGCAGATCGCAATAATTTTGCAGTCAGGGGAATTGCCAAACGGCGATCGACGACAATTTTCTTCGGTTGCCGCGTTGTATTCACCTGACGCACCGTGAGTCGCGGATCATCGGCCTGTACCGTGCCAATACCGGTCATAACGGCACACGAACGCGCACGCCACCGATGTCCGTCCTGCCGCGCAGCTTCGCCAGTAATCCACTGACTGGAACCGTTATTCAATGCTGTTTTACCGTCCAGGCTTGCCGCAATTTTCAACCGCACCCAAGGTTTTCTTTTGATCATGCGTGACACAAACCCGATATTCAACGCATGTGCTTCCGTCTGTAACAGCCCCGTCTGCACGACAACGCCAGCTTGCTCTAACAATGCGCGTCCGCGCCCGGATACGACGGGATTGGGATCTTCCAGTGCGACAATCACCTTGGCGACACCCGCCTCGATCAATGCATTTGCGCAAGGCGGGGTGCGCCCATGGTGACTGCAGGGTTCCAAAGTAACATAGGCTGTAGCGCCGCATGCGGCTGCACCGGCACTATTCAGTGCGTTAATTTCCGCGTGCGGTTGCCCGGCTTTCTCGTGCCAACCACTGCCGATGACCCTGCCATCGCGTACAATCACACAGCCCACACGAGGATTGGGCGTGGTAGTGTATAAACCGCGCTCGGCAAGCCGGAGCGCTTGCGTCATAAGCATATAATCGGTAGCAGTAAACATCTGAGCCAGATTTCTCATGCGATGAATCATGTTAATGCCACTGATAAGCATTCTGCAAAAGGTATGCCGGATACCTCAAGAAACTTTTTTTGATTGCAAGTGCTGCTGATTAGGTTTTTGTACTTCCTTGATCGCATCGCGGAAATCGTCGACATCCTGGAAGCTTTTATAGACCGATGCAAAACGGATGTACGCCACTTTATCGAGCTTGTACAACTCATCCATCACGCTTTCGCCGATACTGCGCGAAGAAACCTCACGCTCCCCCAGCGCCAGCAGCTTTTGCACGATGCGATCAATGGCAGCATCAACATAGCTGGTAGGAACCGGGCGTTTATGTAACGCTCGCTTGAAGCCGGTCATTAACTTGTTACGATCGAATTCCGCACGCGTGCCGTCGTGCTTCACCACTTGCGGCAAGCGCAACTCGATAGTTTCGTAAGTGGTGAAGCGCTTGTCGCAGGACGGGCACCGGCGGCGGCGGCGTATCTTATGACCATCTTCGCTGACTCGCGAATCAATGACGTTGGTATCGTCGGTATTGCAAAAAGGGCATTTCATGCTTTGTTACGCATTGAGCAAATATACAACTCGATTGGCCTCGCTATCTTCTTATCCATATACTGGAAACTTCGCGCACAACCGCTTCGCTTCCCCAGCCACCCGAGACAGAACCGCATCATCGTCAGGCGCTGCCAACACATCCGCAATCAGATTCGCTAATTGCTCCGCCTCTAATTCCTTAAATCCGCGCGTCGTGATAGCGGGCGATCCGACGCGAATGCCACTGGTCACAAAAGGTTTTTGCGGATCATTCGGAATGGCATTTTTATTCACCGTAATATGCGCTTTTTCAAGAGACTCTTCCGCATGTTTTCCGGTGAGATTCATCGCACGCAAATCGACCAGAAACAAATGACAATCCGTCTGACCCGATACAATTCGCAATCCGCGATTGGTCAATACTTTTGCCATAACTCGTGCATTTTCAATCACTTGCTCTTGATAATTCTTGAATTCCTGGCTTGCCGCTTCCTTAAATGCAACTGCTTTTGCCGCAATCACATGCATCAAAGGGCCACCCTGAGTCTGTGGAAAGATCGCGGAATTCAATGCTTTTTCGTGTTCGGGTTTGGCCATAATCACACCACCGCGCGGACCGCGCAGTGTTTTATGCGTGGTACTCGTCACAAAATCCGCGATTCCGACCGGATTGGGATAAAAACCTGCCGCGATCAGCCCGGCATAATGCGCCATATCGACAAACAAATAAGCTCCTGCTGCATCGGCAATTTTTCGAAAACGCTTCCAATCGATAACGCGTGCATAGGCAGATGCGCCCGCTACGATCATTTTGGGCTTGTGTTCATGAGCCAGGCGCTCTACTTCGTCATAATCAATGGTTTCTGTTTCAGGGTGCAAGCCATAGGAAATCGAGTTAAAAATCTTTCCACTCATATTGACACTGGCGCCATGCGTTAGATGTCCGCCGTGAGCAAGCGACATGCCAAGCAAGGTATCGCCAGGCTTCAATGCCGACAGGTAAACGGCCGCATTGGCTTGCGAGCCTGAGTGTGGTTGTACGTTGACATATTCCGCGCCAAATAGCGCTTTTAAACGATCAATCGCCAATTGTTCTACCTGATCGGCGTACATACAGCCGCCATAATAGCGCTTGGACGGATACCCCTCAGCATATTTGTTAGTCAAAACGGAGCCTTGCGCTTGCATGACCGCCGGGCTGGCATAATTTTCCGATGCAATCAGCTCAATATATTCTTCTTGGCGTCGTATCTCGCCTTTGATCGCCTGCCACAAATCCGGGTCGACAATCTCTATTGTTTGTTTTTGCGAAAACATGGTGATACCAATCCTTTGAAATTTTGGAAAACCGTGAAAAACCGTATATTACCATTACCTGCTGAAACGCTGTAGCGGATCAAGAATTGACCAAATAAAAAGAGCAGGATTTATCCCCGCTATACAAACAATCTACGCCCGTGATTTCATGCCACGATCCTATAAAATATTGGCTTTTATGAAAGATCCAGCTATAGGGTGAAAAATTGCGATACGGGTGCGTTTTTTAAATTTAGTCGGAGAAATTGGGATGAGCGAAAAAAACGACTCTCTGCGCTGATTTTATTGAGTGCTACATAGCTTAACGATACACGCTATGCCCGTGTACAAAGTCAAATAATTGCCGCTTCTTCTTCAAACGAAAGCATTACTTTACCATTACTATCAATATCAACAATCACCTTACCGCCATTGACCAAACGGCCAAATAATAACTCATCGGCCAAGGCACTTCGAATCGTGTCTTGAATTAATCGCTCCATTGGGCGCGCGCCCATCAATGGGTCAAAACCATTCTTGGCCAAATACTTACGCAACTTATCGGTAAACGTAACTTCCACTTTCTTCTCTTGCAATTGCGTTTCCAATTGAATCAGGAATTTATCCGTAACACGCAGAATGATTTCCTGATCGAGTGGCGCGAATGAGATGACCGCATCCAACCGGTTGCGAAATTCCGGGGTGAACAACTTTTTGATATCAACCAACTCATCGCCAGCAGATTTCGATTGAGTAAAGCCGATCGATGATTTTGTCAGCGCCTCAGCGCCTGCGTTAGTCGTCATAATGATGATAACATTACGAAAGTCTGCTTTGCGCCCATTGTTGTCAGTCAGCGTACCGTAATCCATCACTTGCAGCAAAATGTTGAATATGTCGGTATGCGCTTTTTCGATCTCATCCAATAATAATACCGAGTATGGATGCTTGATGATCGCTTCGGTCAACAAGCCGCCTTGATCAAAACCCACATAGCCCGGTGGCGCGCCGATCAAACGTGAAACAGCATGCCGCTCCATATACTCGGACATATCGAAACGATGCAAATTAACACCCAGCGCATATGCCAATTGCCGCGCCACTTCGGTCTTGCCGACACCGGTTGGACCCGAGAAAAGAAAAGAACCGACCGGTTTCTTCGGATTGCCTAAGCCGCTTCTTGCCATTTTGATAGCCGCAGTCAGCGAATTAATCGCGTTATCTTGCCCAAAAACTATCGACTTCATATCGCGCGCCAATGTTTTTAATTTATTGCGATCATTTGTCGAAATATTTTGCGACGGAATTCTCGCAATCTTGGCA
>JAMXAE010000105.1 GCA_024281695.1 Nitrosomonas sp.
TGCCGCATTAGCCATGTCAACCATGGATGTTTTGCCATGGTGTAATTTGGAGCTTAGAAAATAAGTGGCGATGGTAGCACCGGATAAGGCCAATAATGTATTGACTACAGTTTGTGGCATATTTTCTAATGGAACCAATGCAGTGGCAAAACTCGGCCAGAAAAGCCAAAGCACCATTGAACCGAGCATCGCGAAACGATCAGAGGTATGGTCCGATTCAATCGGTTTACTGCGTTGATAAGCAGTGGTCAGAACAATGGACATGCTTAGCCCAAAATAGGCGCCAAATGCATGAATAACGATTGAACCGGCTGAATCCTGAAATCCGGTGGTGTAACCCAATGCATCATCAAGCACTATCCATTCATTTAATAAATATAGAGGAACAATTAAAAGGGCCAGTAATGCATATTGGAAAACTCGCAGACGTCCTAATATAGCACCCATCGCAATGAGTGCAGTGGCTACGGATAGTTCTGCAAAAAGTAGTGCATCTAATGTATGCGGTGATAAATGGTGACCAAAAATACCGTTTGCGCGTAATAAGATGTAAAGAGGAAGTCCAATTGCGACAACCAGGTAGGTGCCGGTTACGGCACCAAATCCATAGCGACGGACAAATACCATGAGAAAACCGAAACCGACCAATAGCATGGCCAAAATATGAATTATGTAATTATATTGTGCAACAACGCGTGCTTCACTTAATACGGTAGCAGTTTCCGCACTTACCCAGCTACTGAAACTTAGGAGAAACAGACTTATTGCTCCTAGCAATGACAAGCTAAAGCTTCTTTTCATGTGATTCTTCCTTATTTTAGTGATTCTTCGGGCTATTCCTCGATGAAATCCAGAGGAAGGGAAGCATTTCCTACCTGTAGATTACTTCCCGCCCAGAGTGTGAACTCTAGTCACCATAAAAACAATAGGGTTTATGCAAATAATTAAATTTCCTGATCGTGTCAGGATTGATTTAGGGTAAGGAAATTAAATGTACTATGGGCGGATAACAAGGTCGTACAAATCAAGAATGATTGTATATTTCGAGGTAAACAACATCGTTGTTAATGGTGTAGATTCTTAAAATCAGCGGAATATATTTCGGTGCATACCGGCTTTTAAAGCCTGAATGGCTTCTTCAGGAGTACTTACGATTTGTTGGTGGGGACAAAAGATATTTTTTGATAGCTCTCGTTGCGCATAAAATTGCCTGATAAAGCCGAGCTTTTGCCATTCAGAGATGCGAGGTTTTGCCCAGGTTCTATCATTTCGTCCCAATGCATACAGTTTTCTTTCATTGGTGGCGCAACGGATACCCTCATAACTGACATTCAGAGCGCCTGACGAGGATTTTATCACCAGGCTGAAGCGTATGACACCATCTTCTCCTATCTTGATAGACGTTGTGTCAACAAAGTATTGATTACCACTGACCGCGCCCGCATCGAATGACATCAGATTTTTTGTATCCGGGTAAGCAGGCAGTTGTGTCAGTTGCTCAATCCAAGGTTTGTCACTTTCAAATTCGTCCTTGAATGCCGGCTTCGCGCAAGCAAGCAAAAACAAAGTGCAGATTACTAAGGTAAGTGCACGTTTCATGAAACCGATAAATCATTTAATAGCGATGCACGAGTATGGCTATCGATGATATCAACCGATGCCTGATAGGCGGGGTGATCAACTCCCATACTCAATGTTGCACCTTGATGGAGTGACTGAATCATTTCGCGCGTGAGTTCAAAACGTAAGAAATGAACGGATGAAGTTTTTTCAGTCGTTTCTCGCTCTAGATCTTCATCGGCAATCGCATATACTGGTGAAAACTTGTCAATTTTGACCCACACTTTGTCTTCGATGCCTACCATGGTGGCTAGCTTGGCCGCTCGCACGGCTGGATCGGGATATTCAATCATCATGGTAGCTTTCCAGTTATGTCCATCCGGTATCAGTGGCGCATAGGTTTCCAGCTCATGCACGATTTCTTCTTCCTGAAAAATACGCTCCACATGCAGCATTTCCTGAATTTGATAACGAATCGTCAACTCATCTTCAAAGAGCAATGTGATATTTTCCCCGAGCGCAATTTTGCGCGCCTTTTTATGCAACATCATTTGAGATCGGAAATCCTTGCGCACTTTGGCATAGGCTTCCAACGTTAGCAGACTGTCACGGGTGATTGAAGTCATATGTTTTTCACCTTGTTGAATGGTTCCAGCGGTGGATTGATCTGATTTGACGTCTGACGCAACATCAGCATCATTCCCATAAGCCATAAGTAATAGGGATAGAGGGTGTAATTTTTGCGCCTTAGTTTCTCCCATGCCTTGCTCGATATGCCGTGCCGCAATCGCGCAATCTGAACTGATGTAATCTGGATCTGAAGCAGCCATTTGTTTGAAAACAGGGCGACCGATTTTCATGGAATCTGCAAAATGCTCCGTTTTGACACCCCAGGTACCATCGTGGCCGGAACAGCGTTCTACGACATGGATAGTCGTATCAGGCACAAGTTGTAGAATATCGCGTGTTTTCTTACCGAAATTTTGTACGCGCTGATGGCAAGGGATATGGTATGCCACATTACCCAGTGATTGTTTGAAATCTGTCTTGAGTAAATTATCCTGATTTCTGAGCGCTAGATATTCAAATGGATCAAACATGGCGGTGGCAACAGCTTGCACGGCTTCGTCATCGGGAAACATGAGTGGCAATTCCTGTTTATACATCAGCGTACAGGAAGGTACTGCAGAAAGGATGGCATAGCCCTCTTGAGCCAGCTTTAATAAGTGGGGAATATTCTTATTTTTGAGCTTCTCGACGGTTTCCAAGTCCCCCAGTTCTAACTTTGGCATGCCGCAACAAGCTTCTTTCTCCACCAAGCAAGTTGGAATTTCATTATGTTCCAGAATCTTAAGCAAATCGTGGCCGATACCCGGCTCGTTATAATTGATATAGCAGGTAGCATAAATAGCGACTTTGCCAGGTGTGCGAGCGCCATTTCTTACCGCGAAAGTATCGTTAATATTTGCGCTGGAGCGAAATTTATGAGCGGTATATTCAGGTAACTTCCTATCCGCATGAATCCCCAGCATGCTATCCATTAATTTGCGCGTGGTGGGTGTTTTATTAATGGTGTTTATTGTTTGAACTACCACTGGGATAGTGGCAAGTTTGCCCATCAGGTCAGTATTAGAAAGTAGCTCGTCGCGGAAGCTGGCGCCTTCTTTTTTATATTTAACCGCTTTGGCACGCAGCATCAGATGCGGAAAATCCACATTCCATTCGTGCGGCGGCACATAGGGGCACTTGGTCATGAAACACATGTCGCAAAGATAGCAACGATCGACCACCTCCCAGAATTGATCTTTATTGACCCCATCCAGTTCACCGGTGGAGCTTTCATCAATCAGATCAAATAAGCTTGGAAAAGCGGTGCACAGATTGACACAACGACGGCAACCGTGACAAATATCGAAAACCCGCTCCATCTCTTGAGTCACGCTGGTTTCGTTATAAAAGTCAGGGTTTTTCCAGTCGATGGGATGACGTTTCGGTGCTTCGAGACTGCCTTCGCGAGTAGACATAGATGAATTTCAGAATGATAAGGATTAGAAAGTAATGGGGTTTAGCCAAAGATACAATTTTGGTAAACCCCAAATATTTCAAATAACCGGTACGCTTACATGCTAACGAATTACTCGACTAAGCTGTCCAGTGCGCGCTGAAAGCGATTCGCATGAGAACGCTCGGCTTTAGCCAGAGTTTCAAACCAGTCTGCAATTTCGTCGAACCCTTCATTGCGAGCTGTTTTAGCCATACCGGGATACATATCCGTATACTCGTGTGTTTCACCCGCTATTGCTGTTTTTAGATTGTCATGGGAAGAACCGAAAGCCATACCGGTTGCTGGATCGCCGCACGATTCCAGATACTCCAGATGACCATGTGCATGACCGGTTTCGCCTTCCGCAGTAGAGCGAAATACGGCTGCTACATCGTTTTGTCCTTCCACGTCGGCTTTTGCTGCAAAATATAAATAACGACGATTGGCTTGAGACTCACCCGCAAAAGCGGCTTTCAGGTTTCCTTCTGTTTGGGATCCTTTAAGTTGCATAATTTTCTCCTTTTTTTAACATGACGAATTCAGATAACTGAAAAAAATATGTATTTACAAGTCATACAAAACTAAGATTAACTGAAAAACGAAGGCTTGAAGCGATGGTTTTGCATCTTGCCAAAGTTTTCTTCAGTTTAATCAGAGTCTGGCGAGCGCGTAAAAATACAATGTTTAATCCGTGCAGGGAGACTATCGAAGGGCTTGTGGATTGTCAACTGTTAGTCTCGTAGAATATGAATCTGATCCATAACGAGCATCGTTGTCGGCTCCTTTATTAAGCAAACTCTGAATAAGCCCTTAAGACTTGTAAACTGCTCGATAGAGCGTGGCCGCTGCAAGAGAACGCACTGATAAGAGAATTCCAACGATTAATCGCCCAATAATGCCAATATTAGCTACTTTACCGATAGCTTTTCGACAAAATTGAAATAAATGACTTAATCAGAGCTTCCTAAATATATCTGTTGAACGGCATTTGCTAGTGTTATCACCGTGGCGCAAGCTAATGATGTTTTACCGACCCCGCTCTTACCTGTAAAAAACAGCAAATGCGGCGGTTGATTCAGAAACTTGAGTGTAGTCACGAGAGGATCAAGATTGCTTTAGCAACAGTCGCCGCAATAACTCGATTCTTCGACTTCTTCCTGCATAGAAGCTCCGCCCAACGAGTGAGTTTGCTACGTTGTGGGTAGCGACCTGCTAATGCTACTTTTTCGCCTGCCAATAATTAATGGCAGCGCTTCATATACAGTTATGGGGCAGAACAACAGTTTATTGGTTTGCCATCCAGGGATAAAGGCGTGGAATAAATAACGTTAGGGCTACGGCAAGAACTATGGCGGTTAACGAACCCACAATAAACATGCTCCAATTATCGGGCTTGAGTGCGCCTAAAGTGATGATCAGGAACAGCATTGGTAAATCGAGAAAGTGCGTGAATGCGGGTACATTTTCAGCGCGCGCTTTTTCCAGCTCGGGCGTAAATTCGCTAATCTTTAGAGCCTCTTGGGTTAAACGCCGTAACCGCATGAAGTAGATTCGGGTAATGGTATTGCCCTCAATGAACTCAAAAACAAACAGGAAGACCATGCCCGCAAGCCAGGGTATAGAAATAAAATTCCAACCACCATAGAACTCAACAATCAACCAGGTGCCGGAGATGAGAAGAACAATCGCGCCCGGAACAACGACACCGTCGTAAAACACCGCAATGTTGCGCACGGACTCGGAAAAGCGCACCAATTCGCGCGACTGCCGGGATCGCAAATCACTTAGCCAAACACCGATCAGACCGGCTCCAATTAAGACGGCACCAATGATGTGCGCGAGTTTTAGCAGTTCGTAGATCATGATTATGAGTCCTTCGTGAGATGCTGATAGTTCATCGATCAGCATCCGATGGAATGATGGTTTGAGTCATTTCAACCACCCCAACCGTAATTGGCTTGGTTGCGGAAATGCCTGCGGAATTGCAGATAGCGAGAATGGAAGGTCTGGTGCTGCGACAAGCGGTACGTTCATGAGATTTCTATCTCGGCTCATTTCAATGGCGAGTTTCAGATAACGGCGAAGAAGCAAGATAGGTGGGAATTTGTTTTTCTCCATTAACCACTCCAGTGCGCCACGGGCGCACTTTGAACTGTTGCATGAACGGCAGGCCCAGACGAGGTCTCCGATATTTGCTCCACCTCGTTTTGTTGGAATGAGATGATCAACGGACAAGCAGTCGCGACTTCCGCAGTAGCAGCAAGCCTGCGGAAGCACCATCTTCAAGCGTTCATCGTCAGCGAGAGGACCAACGCTCATGGTTTGTTTGTTCAGTCCTTTATAAAGACGAGAACGAATCATGAATTGTGTGCGTCCGTACTTTTCGGTTTTTGCCGTAATAGCCGAATGCGCCATCGCAAGGTTCGCGTATGACCAGTGCAGCAACTCGCCAACGGTGGTGATTTTCATATATCAGGCTCAACTAGAATTAGATTTCTGAAATGGCGCAATCGATTGCGTCAAAATTCAGATCCAATACGGTAATCTTCATGATTTCCCTTACTTTTTATGATCTAGGATCGATTGAGCTATCATTAATCCAATGATAACAAACGGATTGAGATCCACAAAATACGGTGAGCAAATAAATTCCAGCTTCTTATTCAAGTTTACGGTGAACTTCGATTCAAGTATGACAGATCTGACTGAATGGATTACTCCATGACGTAATAGTCTCTTAATGGGTACAATACCGGCAATTCGCGAAAACTCTCGCTTTATGGTTACGAACCCAAACATGCCTACCGAATCCTTAAATCCATCCCAATTACGCATCACCATCGACCCCAATTCATTGGGATTTTCTGCTACTTCCGAATTGCTGCAACAACCGTTGTCGTGGATTGGGCAGGAGCGGGCGGAGATGGCTACCCGGTTTGGTTTGGGTATGACGCAACCCGACTATCATTTGTTTGTGCTGGGTGAGGTTGGATCGGGTCGGTCTTCTTTGCTGCAACAGGCAATGATTGCTGCTGCGGCGAGTCGATCGACGCCACCGGATTTGTGCTACCTCTACAATTTTATCGCGCCTGAGAAACCGCTGGCAGTGCATTTGCCGGCCGGGCAGGGGCGTTTGTTGCGGCAATCGTTGATGCAATTGGCAAAATCGTTACCCGCAGAAATCAGCCAATGCCTGAGGGGGCAGGATTTTAAGATCAAAAGTGAACGGATTGAGAAGAAATTCAGAACGGAAGCAACCAGAGCTTACACAAAACTCGACAAGTTAGCCGAATCGCTGCATTTCACGATTCGTCGTGAAGACGAACAAATTGTATTTACCTTGCTGGATGAGAAAGGCGAGATTCTTACGGAAGAGACTTTACTCAAGCTGCCGAAGAAACGCAGAACAGAAATCGATCAGGCCGAACAGGCATTTCGTGAAGCAATTGCAGTCTATTTTGAGGAATTTAGAAGCGTAGAAAAAGAGAAGAATACGGCACTGACTTTGTTGCAGCGTCGTACTGCACAGCCTATAGTGAATCTTGCGCTGAAGAAGATTTTGGATGGATTGCACAAGCAGTTAAAAGATAATGCCCCCCTGAAGGCTTATTTTGAAAAAATAGCGTTGGATATTCTCGATAATCTGGTTTTGTTTGAAGCGAATACTGCTGATGAAGAAAAGCGCCAAGTCGCGTTAACTCAGATTTTCTCCCGCTATCAGATTAATCTGGCCGTGGATAATGCGGATTTGCAAGGAGCGCCGGTAATCATTGAGGACAATCCGATTTCCCATGTTTTGTTTGGCAGCATTGATTATCAGTTTGAGAATGGTAAGCTGGCTACTGATTTTACGCGCATTCATGCGGGCAGCCTGCTCAAGGCGCACGGTGGATTTCTCATGTTGCACTTGAGCGATTTGCTGGTGGACGGTCATTTATGGATAAAATTGCGGCGTTTTTTGCGCAGTAAACGGTTGCAAATTGAAGAATCCGCCTCGACATTCACCGCTAATGCTCCTATTTCTCTTGAGCCTGAGGCAGTAGAAATCAATGTCAAGCTCATTCTGGTCGGATCGCGCGAAGATTATTATGACTTACAGGAAATTGATCCTGAGTTTATGCGCCGCTTTCGCGTTAAAGTGGATTTCGCTGAAAGCTTTATGGCGAGTGCGGAAACTTACCGGGCATCGGCTATTTTTGTGGCTCATGCGTGCGATACCATGAAACTGCCGCATTTTTCCGCAGCCGCGGTGGCTCGTTTACTCGAAGAATCCCATCGGGAAGTGGGCGACCAGAAGCGTCAGAGCGCCATTTTTGCTCAAACCGAGAGGTTGATACTGGAAAGTGCCGCGCTCTGCAATGCCCGCCAGGGGCGGCTGGTGGAGGTGAAGGATATTGCCGCGGCTTTGCAAGCGCGCACTTATCGTCACAATTACCCGGATTTAAGTTTGCAAGAAGCCATTATCGAAGGCGAAATATGCATCGCATTGGAAGGTGCTCGAGTGGGGCAATTGAATGCATTGACGCAAATCGATTTGGGTGATCATAGTTTTGGCACGCCGGTGCGTGTTACCGCGCGCACTTTTGCCGGAGAAGACGGCGTACTGAATATCGCCCGCGAAGTTGAAATGACCGGCCCGATTCACGACAAAGGCATGTTGATATTGCAAAACTATCTGAATGCATTGTTTGCGCATATTGCTCCTTTGGCGTTGAGTGCATCGATTGTTTTCGAACAGGAATATACCAGCATTGAGGGAGACTCCGCATCCTGTGCCGAGTTTTTTGTGTTGTTGTCATCTTTGGCGGAAATACCCATGAAACAAAGCATCGCGGTGACCGGCGCGTTGAATCAATATGGTGAAGTGTTGCCGGTGGGTGGGATTAATGACAAGATTGAAGGCTATTTCAAGCTGTGCGAGAAAATCGGCTTAAACGGCGAGCAGGGCGTGTTGATTCCGCATCTTAACCGGCAGCATCTGATGCTGGACTACGAAGTAATGAAAGCGGTTGAAAAAGGTTTATTTGCAATTCACACGATGGAGCATGTTACCCAAGGATTGGAATTACTCACCGGTTTTCCTGCGGGAATGAGCGAACAAAGCCGGTCAATGGGCTATTCATCTGATACTGTTCTAGGTTTTGCACAGCGGTCACTGTTGGTTTTCCGTCGCGCTTGCCAGATGTCGCATCATCCTAAAACCGAACATCGACGATTGCCGTCACGCACCGATAAATAATTGCCATCTTTTAGCATCAAAGCCGATTCTGTTCATTCATCATTTTCTGAACCAGGTGGGTAAATAGCATGGATACTTTCTCTAAAATGACAACGGCGCAACAACGGCGCTACAAAGACGTACGCAAAGTTACGTTGATTGGATCGTTGCTGGATTTTCTGCTGGGGGTGGCAAAAATCCTGGTCGGATGGTTGGCCAATTCGCAAGCGTTGATTGCTGACGGCATCCATTCCTTATCCGATTTATTGACCGATTTTATGGTGTTGTATGCCGCCAAGCACTCGCATAAAGATGCCGATGAAGATCACCCCTATGGACATGGTCGAATCGAAACATTGGCAACGGTTAGTTTAGGCGTTGTGCTCGTTATCGTTGCCATCGGTATCGCGGCGAGTTCGATCCAGCGGCTTAACGATCCCAGCGTATTGTTGGATTTCACTGCATTGGCCTTGCTGGTGGCGCTGGTTTCTGTGGTTTCCAAAGAATGGATTTATCACTATACGATGGCGGCTGCCCGCCGTCTGCGTTCGGATATGCTGATGGCAAATGCCTGGCACAGCCGCTCGGATGCTTTTTCGTCGATTGTAGTGCTGATCGGTATTGCCGGCGCCATGCTCGGTTATCCTTATTTGGATGCCGTGGCGGCAGTGGTGGTGGCGGCCATGATTGCCAGAATCGGTTTCGATTTGATTCGTTCCAGCACGCGCGAATTGATTGATACCGCGCTAGATCCAGAAAAAATCACAATCATTCGCGAACATATTCATGCCGTGAATGGCGTGAGGTCAATCCACACCCTCAGATCCCGTAAGAGCGCCGGAGATGCTTTCGTCGATGTGCATATTCAAGTCGATCCGCGCCTGAGCGTGTCGGAAGGTCACCAAATCGGCGATGCTGTGCGGCGGCGTTTGCTGAAACAAGTGGACGAAGTCACCGATGTCACTGTGCATATCGATCCGGAAAATGATGAGGCCGGTTCTCCCTGCAACGACCTGCCTTTCCGCGAAAAAGTTATCGACGAACTCAAACAGCGATGGTCGCAATTGCCGGTGGCGGCAGTTGAAACCGTAACGTTGCACTATCTGTCGGGTGAAATCGATGTGGAACTGGATTTGCCGATCGAAATCTTGCAGGATACCGCGGAAGCAAAACACCTGGTGCAAGAACTAAAACAAGCGGTTACTTCGTTGCCTTATATCAGCGATGTACAGGTGCGGTTTAAGGTTTGATTCGCACAAAACTGGTTTCAGTTCAGATAATGAAGCACTGGGGAACGGATGAATATAAGTAATCGCCCCTGGAAAGTTGCTTTCTCAGGGGCGACGTTTTTTTCGCTACTGCTGGATTAAGTCTTAAATCACGACCAGGTCTGCATTGGTCATGGCCAAACCCGCGGTCAGTGTGGCGATTTGTACTGCGGCACCCGCACCGTTGCCATCCGCATCGTACAGTAAAGCGCCGCTAACGCTATTATAAATAATGAAGTCATCCGAATCCGACGCTTGCGCTCCGATTTTGAACTGACTTGCTGCCAAGGCACCTGGAGTGGTTAGCACCGTAAATACGGCATTTTCTAACTGGATGGTATCATCCACCACGATAAAATCAGTGATCGAGTCAATGTGCCCTGCGGTAGTCAATTTGAAAGTGTCTTGACCTCCACCGCCAGTGAGCGTGTTATTACCCGCTTTCCCATCGAGTGTATCGTTGCCGCCGTTTCCTTTCAATTGATTGGCCGCTGAATTTCCTATTAGGATGTTGGCCGATCCATTGCCGTTACCATTGATAGCCGATGCTCCAATCAGAGTTAAATTCTCTACGTTGTTTGGCAAGGTAAAAGTCGCGCTGCTACTGACTTTATCGGTACCCTCATTGAGACTCTCAGTCACTACATCACTGGTGCTATCAACCACATAACTGTCATTACCGAGACCGCCGACTAGGGTGTCGATACCTCCTTTACCGTCGAGCGTGTCGTTACCTAATCCGCCATTCAGTTGATTGGCTGCCGAATTGCCAGTCAATTTGTTGTTGAGATCATTGCCCGTTCCATTGATCGCCAATGTACCCGTCAATGTGAGATTTTCTACATTGAGGGGCAAGGTCAAACTGACGCCGCTTTTGACGGTGTCTGTACCTTCATTCAAGTTTTCAGTAATGACAACGCCAACATTGTCGACAATATA
>JAMXAE010000106.1 GCA_024281695.1 Nitrosomonas sp.
TCTTTAGATCACCTTCAATCGCATGCTCACTGATTTGATTCAATTTTCCATGGCACCAGAATGCATTTCCAGGTTTAGCATAAAAACTGATACGTTTGATGACAACAGGCATATAAAAACTATCGTCTTCAGTGATTGCCGCGATGAGAGATTGAAAACATCCATCCAATAGGCTAGGATGCAAGAAGTAATTACCACTTTCACTAATTAAATCCGCATGCAGCTCAATCCGTGCTAACACTTCGCCACGACAGCGCTGTAACTGCTGAATAGTTTGGAAATACGGGCCGTAAAATAAACCACGTTCTTTTAACTCTGCATATAAATCACTGACGTTCACTTTCTCGGAACAATAATTTTCAATATCGTGACGTATAATTTTATTCGCTTCAGATGATGCTACCGCCATCATCTTAGCGGAAGCATGCATAATCCAATCTAAAGTTGAATCATGGCGGTGACTATAAAATGCGTATTTTCCATTTTCTTGATCAAAACTAACATGTATAGAAGGTTCGCTCTCATTCTCACTTAATACCAGTGCTTGATGAAAATGCAACTGCTCTATTACACAGGCAGTATTTCCCGTCATTTGATTAAATGCAGCCAATCCAGCTTCCACATAAGCGGCACCCGGCATAACCACGAGTCCATCCACTTGATGATCGACTAAGAAAGGGAGGAATTGACGATTAATAGTACTTTGCCATGCAGGTTGAGGGCCGGATAATCGGCGATCCAGTAGAGGGTGCAGAGGTAAGCCAACGCGATCGGTGAGCGAATCTTCATCCTCGTGCCAATAGGTTTCTCTTTGCCAAGGATAAGTAGGCAATTTAATGTATACAGAGTTATTCGGATACAGTCGTTGCCAGTCAATCTTACAACCAGCGGTATATAGCCCGGTTAGCGCCATATTAAATATAGGTTGCTCAGGCTGCTCACGGCGCAATGAAGCAAAAGTCTGTGGTTTAATATTTTGCTGCTGACAATTTTCCTTAATGGCACTCGATAAAACAGGATGTGGTCCAATTTCAAGGAAAATACGATAGCCATCACGTAATAAACTACCCATAGCCTGCGCAAAATAAACAGGGTCACGCACGTTATTACACCAATACTCGGCATCATAACTTACGGTATTAGTCAGTTCTCCAGTTACTGTAGAATACAGAGGTATCAGTGGCATGGAAGGATGTAAATCAGCCAATCTTTTTCTAATTTCTGGCTTGAGGTGCTCCAGAAACATACTGTGGTAGGCCATTTCGACTTGCAGAAAACGATTGAACTCACCCAATTGGGTTAAATGAGCTGAAATTCTCTCCAATGCACCGGCATCTCCTGAAAGAGTTACCATTGAAGGACTGTTAACTGCAGCAATGGAAACATTGCCGTCGGTCAATTCCGCCAACAATTCTGTACATTTTTCCATACTAACGCCAACAGCCAGCATCTTTCCAGAACCGACTGCTTTTTTCAGAATACGACCCCGTTCATAACTAACCTTGATCGCATCTTCCAAGCTTAGTGCGCCTGCAGCGTAAGCAGCGCTGATTTCACCAACACTATGCCCAACGATAGCACCTGGCTCAATACCTTGAGAACGCCACATGGCAGTTAATCCGGTCTGTATTAGAAAATTAGCTGATTGAGCTATTTCTGTATTTGTTATTTTTGAATCTTTCTCATCAGCTAGCATTTCGTCAAGAATTGACCAACCGGATAAATTGCGGAAAATCGCATCGCATTCCTCGACGGTAGTGCGATAAATATCATTGGTCTTGTATAACTCCTGTCCCATTGCCCACCATTGAGGCCCCATTCCTGTGTAAACAAATACTGGTTTTGATGGTGCTTTGCTATCCGCCTTACCCAATGTCAAACTGGAGGCGGGTTGTTTCTCTACAAAAGCGGTTAGCTGTTCATGCATAGCCTTCCATGAATCTCCCATGATTGCCACTCTATAATCATGGTGGCCTCGGCGGCACGCTGCTGAATAACACAGATCTTTTAGTGCTCCTGAGTAATTCTCAGGAAACTTGACGAGCCAATCTCTAGCCAAATCGGTCAGTGCTTGCTCGCTACGAGCTGATAATGGCAACATATAAAAAATTCCTGGCTCGTCATCTTCACGCAGCAACTTAGGTAATTGCGGCGCGTCTTCCAGAACAACATGTGCATTTGTTCCACCATAACCAAATGAGTTAACAGCTGCATAAACTTGTTTAGCATCGGAAGCAAGCGATTCCAGTTTTTTCGGCAAACGTAGTCCCAATTCATCGAAGGGAATATTCGGATTAGGCGTTATCAGATTAGCTTGAGGAGGCACCTGATGGTGAGATAGGCAAAGCGATGTTTTAATAATTCCTGCAATACCGGCAGCAGCTTCCAGATGGCCAATAGCTCCTTTAACAGAACCCATCAGACGCAATTTTGAATGTTTATCCTGTGAATCGATCACATCGCCTAACGCCTTTGCTTCAAGTGGGTCACCAACGGGTGTTCCTGTGCCATGTGCTTCAAAATAGCTGATATCATTTGTATCTACGCCATACTTATCACATACAGAGCGAATTAATGCTGTTTGCGAAATCGGATTGGGAACGGTGATTCCATTTGTTCTACCATCTTGATTAACACCGGTGCCACGTACTAATGCATAAATGGAGTCGCCATCTCTCAAAGCAGCTGACAGCGGTTTTAGCACAACGACACCAGCTCCCTCGCCACGACCGTAACCATTCGCGTTTGCGTCAAAGCTCTTGCTGCGTCCATCCGGTGCGAGGAAACCGCCTTTACACATTGCAATCGGATATTCTGGGCGCATCATCACATTGACTCCTCCAGCCATCGCCAAATTACACTCACCACTCCAGATAGCCTGACTAGCCAGATGTAATGCCACCAGAGAAGAGGAACAAGCAGTGTCTACACTCATACTCGGGCCACGCAGATCCAACACATAGGAAATGCGATTGGACAGTATGGTCATAGTCGAACCAATGGCGGTATGGGTGCCGATCAGATCCCGATTCATTTTTCCCATCTGAGTAAGCTTATGATCCAGCGTGAATGCGCCAATAAAAACACCGGTATTTGATCCAGCTAATGATTCATGTGGTATGCCGGCATCTTCCAAGGCTTCCCAACTGGTTTCCAATAACAAACGCTGCTGCGGATCGATACACTCTGCCTCACGTGGAGTAATCCCAAAAAACAAAGCATCAAACTTATCAACACGTTGCTGTAAAAATCCCCCCTGCCTGATATACATTTTTCCGGGCTTATTATGATCTTCGTCATAAAATCGTTTTAGATTCCAACGTTCCGGAGGAACATCAACGATTGCATCGCTTCCTGAGACTAATAACTTCCAGAAGCTTTCTGGATCGTGAGAATCTCCTGGAAAACGACAACCAATCCCAACAAGTGCAATGGGTTCGTAAGATTCTCTAGTGACTTTGGAATTATTTTTTTTCATGTCATGTTCTCCTTAAAAAGATAAAATACTGATCACTTTTCAAGCACTGCTAGAGGCTTACTTGATTGTGTAACCATCATTTCGAATTGAATCGGTGAAATTCCCTACATTGGCTATGCAGTAATTTGTGATAGCGAATCTGAGCAATTTCTCAATGTAGTGAAATCTTCTGCTACAGGCATGGGCCAGCCTAGTTTCCGATATAGCTTACGTACGCGTTTCCGGAATGTGAGCCAATCACAATAAGCAGAATGCCTAGGAGAATCGATCATCTGTATCGGTCCTCTAAGATCTCCTTGTTCTTTGTTAGCTATTTCGAGTAACCGCTTGTCTTGCCCCGTTTTCTGTTCTTGACTGAGGAGATAACGAGCAATCATGTCGGCAAATAGCTCTAGATGTGGAAATACGGCTGCATTACCTTCGTAAAATCCGAGCGTAAATAAATTTGAATGTTTACGAGAGAAACATGTCATAAAATGAGCTACTCCATGTCCCGCCCACTCAATATGTTCAGTATTCAAGTAAGGAAATGATGCTTTATATCCAGTTGCATAGACTATCTGATCAACATCTATCGATGATCCATCAACGAAGTGAACAGTAGAGCCATCCAATCTTTGAATATCTGGTTTAGGGCGTAAATCACCATGAGAGATACATGAAAGAATGTCTGAGTTCAGAATCGGCTGCGATTCAAGAATCCGATGTTTTGGCTTTTGTAATCCATATCGCGTTAGGTCTCCCAGTAATACATTCAGCATATGACCGAAAACCCATTGCCTGAAACGGAAAGGCATCCATTCATTTTCGCGTTCATAGATATCTGCAGGTTTCCCAAACATAGTTTTGGGGAGAAAATGGTAGCCTCTTCGCATGCTAATATAGGCTTCTTGCGCATTTCTTGCTGCTTCAGTGGCGATATCACAACCAGAGTTTCCTGCTCCTATAATTAGAACGCGCTGATTCTTAAATTCTTCAGGGTTACGATAATCTTTTGAATGTCTCTGCCAACCATTAAATGTTCCAGGAATTTTTGGGAAATTAGGTTCCCAATGCATTCCAGAAGCACAAATTACACTCCGATAAACCCTAGTTTGATTCTGTACGGTGACTTGCCAGAAACCATCTTTTTGCTCCACTCTTTCAACTTCACTCGAGAAATGAATATATTTCTTAAGGCCGTATGTATCTGAAAAGGCATGTAAATAAGCAATGATTTCTTCGCGTCTAGGAAAATCCGCGCCAGGTGGAAAAGGGAAACCCATAAAACCTGACTCTGTTCTTGAAGAAACAAAGTGAGTGTTTGCATATACAGGCGTACCAGGATTATCGATATCCCAGAGCCCTCCAATATCTTTGTGGCGTTCAAAAACATCAAACGGTAGACCCATTGCAAGGAAAGCTCGTGCTTGTGCAAGACCAGAGGGGCCTGCGCCGATAATACAGTGTCGATCTTTACAATCAATAACATTGGTATGCATATAGTATTCCTTTGATTTTCATGATGATCATTAAAAAATGCCCATTAGGGCTGGCTGTCAATTCCCAATACAGAATAGTTTTTTTAGAAAAAAAATGATGTGATAAAACTCACGGTGCTGAATAGAAAGGGAATCCTATTAATTTTGTAACTTACTTAAGCTGCATTAATTGAAACGCTGTAGATTAGAAAATGATGGGAGACAAATGGCTGAAGAAACAATAGGGTTTCTTGAAAATGAAAATGAAAATCTCACTCCAATATATTGTTCTGGTTATATTCTCCAGAAAATAACGTCAAAAAATATTCTGAAGTTACTGGATATGAGTATGAAAATTTTTTGGGGTGCCGGTCTTATTGGTTGATCAAGCTTATTGATCATTATTTTGTTAGACAAACTTCTGCGTCACTATAAATCTTTCTTCACTATCTTTTAATGCAGTGTTCCTGCTATCAAGTTCTTTCACTGCGAAAGTTAACGATGATGATTAGAAGTTAATGCTGCTGATGCTGCTAATGATGCAATCTCTTTATTACAGTGATTTTTCTCACAGATTTACTTTCTGGCAACACTTATGCTTAGCGAATGGTTAGTAATTAACTAACAATGTGCAAAAAATATAGTTTACAAAGGTTATTGAAATGAAGAATGAAACAAGCGTATTAGCAAATATGTCACCGGATGAGAAGCGCAATCTTCTGAAGCAATTAATATCTAAGAAAGAAAATGATCAGAAAGACGAATTGGGCGCAGAGTCAATACCTGATGCATGGTATCGCTTTGAAAATTTTTCCGATTACACCAAGTTGATGGAGCAGGCAAAGATATTCAAAGCACTATCGATGGATAATCCGTACTTCAGCCCTCATGAAGGTGTCAGTGATCATATCACGCGCATAGAGGGCAAAAATCTCATCAATTATTCCGGCTATAACTATCTTGGATTATCGGGGCATCCAGAGGTGTCTGCAGCAGCTAAAGCCGCTATCGATCTTTATGGTACTTCTGTATCTGCTAGTCGTATCGTATCAGGGGAAATACCCCTTCATCGTGAACTGGAAGAAGCCCTGGCTGAAATTCATGGTACTGAAGATGCATTGGCTCTAGTGAGTGGTTATTCAACAAATGTAGCCGTGATTAGTCATTTATTTGGACCAAACGATCTTTTAATACACGATAGTTTGATTCACAACAGCGTCATCACTGGATGCAAACTCTCAGGTGCCAGGCGCATGACTTTTCCCCACAACGATTGGGAAGCTCTGGATAAATTATTAACAGAGAACCGCCATTCTTATCAACGCACCTTAGTAATTATCGAGGGCGTTTATAGCATGGACGGAGATATTCCAGATTTGCCGCGTTTTATCGAAATCAAGAAAAAGCACAAGTGCCTGTTAATGGTTGATGAAGCGCACGCTGCCGGTATCATCGGGCCACGCGGATTTGGTTCGCATGATCATTTTGGGATTAACGCGGCTGACGTAGATATTTGGATGGGTACACTCAGTAAAGCATTTGCAAGTTGTGGTGGCTATATTTGCGGTTCACGTGCATTGATTGAAAATCTAAAATATAACGCTCCCGGGGCTGTACTGTTCAGTGTTGGTATTTCACCCGCCAACACGGCAGCTGCATTAACCTCTGCACTTATTCTCATGCGTGAACCTGAACGTGCTGAGCGTTTGCGTGCAAGATCCGCTTTGTTTTTACAGCAGGCTAAGGTGCGTGGACTTGATACCGGTTTGGCGAGTGGTACCGGTGTTGTTTCAATCATACTGGGTGACTCGGTGCTTTGTCTTAAGCTTGGACAGAAACTATATCAAGCGGGTATTAACGTACACCCCATTATGTATCCGGCTGTACCGGAATCTGCTGCCAGATTACGCTTTTTCATTACCTGTAATCTATCGGAAGAAGAAGTTGTTTATACCATAGATACCCTCGCTAATGAATTACAGCATTTGAATGGAAAGATCGGAGGTGGAATAACGCAGCCGGGATCTGGAGTGGCTTTAAGCTAATTTACATCAAGATTAATTTTGGGCTAATGATTAATAGCCCATAAGAACAAGTATAGCAATTGCATCAGCCACTCCATTCATAGATAGGATAATTCAATGTTAAATCAATATACCTGCCAGATTATACATTTTAGATGGTTAACTGTACTTTTAAGTGCTCTTTTAATAGGTTTAGCTGGGTACGGCGTACATTTGCTCCACTTTAAAAGTGATTATCGAATGTTTTTCAGTGATGAGAATCCACAGCTCACTGCTTTCGATTCCCTAAATAAAACCTATGTCAGGGATGACAACATTCTAATGGTTGTTACGCCAGCCAACGGAGATGTGTTTACCCAAGAGAATCTGGTTATTGCTGAGAAACTAACAAAGAACCTCTGGCAGATTCCTTATTCTATTCGCGTAGATTCTATTACCAATTTTCAGCAAAGCCATGCAATTGGCGATGATCTGTTTGTGGAGGATTTGGTAAGAAATGCTGATCAGTTGACTCTGGAGCAGATTGAACAAAAACGTAAAATTGCACTGCATGAACCACTTTTAGTAAACAGGCTTATTGCACCGAATTCGAAGGTGATGGGTTTTAATATTGTCGTTCATAGACCTGGCCTGGATCAGGATATGGAAACCATGGAGGCAATTGAGTTTACTCGGAAGCTGGTAGATGAAATTAAAAAAGATCATCCTGATCTCGATGTGCGTCTTACAGGATCTCTTATTCTCGATACTTCTTTCGCAGAATCATCGAAACAAGATCTAAGTACGTTGACGCCAGCCATGCTGACAATCATTTGTATTGCTTTATGGCTATTCCTTAAGTCTGTGTGGGGTACGCTTGCAATCGTCATCATGATGACGATGTCCATCATCGCGGCCATTGGGTTGGCGGGCTGGATGGGTATTGCATTTTCTCCTTCAAGCATTCCTGCTCCCACGATATTGCTAACCGTAGTCGTCGCTGATGCCGTGCATATCTTGACCAGTTATTACAGTGCATTGGGGCGTGGTCTACCACGAAAAGAAGCGATGATAGAAAGTGTCTCGGTTAACTTCAGGGCGATTTTCTTTACAAATTTAACCACTGCTATTGGTTTTCTTTCGATGAATTACAGCGAGGTGCCGCCTTTCCAAGATCTTGGAAATATTACAGCGATGGGTGTAGGAGTCGCATTTTTACTAACGATTACTTTCTTGCCTGCGGTAATGATGCTTTTACCTCTCCATAAAGGAAGAGCCGAAGTCAGTGGTAGCAGAACATTAGCAATATTGGCGAAATTCATCATATTGCATCGCACTGCTGTCTTGAGCTTTCTTACTCTGGTAACGATTGTTCTGATTGCTTGTATTCCCATGAATAAGTTGGATGACGAGTATGTTAAATATTTTGATGATTCTGTGGCATTTCGTCGTGATACTGATTACACCACGACTAATCTAACGGGCGTTTATCGCATTGATTATTCTCTAGGACAGGGTATGGAAGGCAGTATCAGTGACCCTGAGTTTTTAAGTCAAGTTGATTCGTTTGTGCAATGGTACCGTAGGCAACCGGAAGTCATACATGTTTATGCTGTTACCGACATTCTAAAACGGCTAAACCAGAACATGCATCATGATGATCCGGCAGGATATCGTTTACCGGAGACACGAGAACTGAGCGCCCAAATTTTGCTCATGTACGAAATGTCATTGCCCTATGGTTTAGATCTTAATGATCGAATTAATGTGAGCAAATCAGCGACGCGTGTCACAGTCACATTGCATAGTATTTCCAGTCAACAAGTTATTGATCTCGAAGAGCGTGCACAGGCGTGGCTAGCTACGCATACTACGTCCATAGAACAGAGTGATGGTACGGGACCCACCTTGTTGTTTGCACATATCGGACAACGCAATATCAGCAGCATGATTACGGGAGAATTAGTTGCCATCGGTGTTATCTCGTTAATTATGATTTTTGTGCTGCGTTCTGTTGGCCTGGGATTGATCAGTTTAATTCCCAATCTGATTCCTGCGGGAATGGCTTTTGGGTTATGGGGATTAATTGTCGGTCAAGTCGGTCTGGCTTCTTCGGTTGTGGCTGCGATGACATTGGGAATTCTGGTCGATGACACAGTGCATTTTCTCAGTAAGTATCAATATGCGAGAAAACAACTTAACCTCGAGCCGGAGGAATCCATTCAGTATGCTTTTGCTACCGTAGGCAGCGCCTTATGGATTACCTCCGCAGTGCTGATTATGGGGTTTTCCTTATTCGCTTTCTCCAGTTTCAAGATCAATAATGAAATGGGCTTGCTTACCGCAACGATCTTTGCTTTAGGCTTATTTGCGGAATTCCTGTTACTCCCACCTATTCTACTGGCGTTAGAGTCATGGAAACGTCGGATATCTTTACCTTCGAAACCTGTAGTAACTAAATTAGGAGAAATTAAATGAAAAAATTAACTTATCTAATCTGCCTCTTTTTCAGCATGACTACTACGCTTTACGCAGTCACTGATGAAGAAAAAGGTTATGCAATCAATTTAGAAGTTGAACGCCGCGATACTGGCTTTGGTGACAGCATTCACGATGCTTTAATGATCTTGCGCAATGCGCAAGGTGAGGAGAGTAAGCGTGAGTTTACATATAAAACATTAGAGGTTAAGGGTGATGGCGATAAGGAACTTGGCGTTTTTCATCGACCTGCTGATGTAAAAGGAACCGCGATATTAACTTTCGCACATGGATTGAAGCCCGATGATCAGTGGTTATATTTGCCTGAGCTGAAGCGAGTGAAGCGTATTTCTACAGTCAATAAATCAGGCCCATTCATGGGCAGTGAATTTGCGTTTGAAGATATTGCTTCTTGGGAATTGGAAAAATACAAATACAAGTATTTACGCGATGAAGTTCTGGATGGTAATGACTGTTTTGTGATCGAAAACACACCGGTGTATGAATATTCAGGCTATGTTCGTCAAGTAGAATGGATAGATAAAACCATTTATCAGCCACGCAGAATCGATTTTTATGATCGCAAGAATGCTTTGCTTAAGACACTCACTTTTAGTGATTTCAATCAATATTTAGATCAGTACTGGAGTGCCGGTCGTCTCGAAATGGTGAATCATCAGAACGGTAAAAGCACACTATTGTTACGTACAAATTATCGGTTTCGTATTGGGCTGAATGACAATAATTTTTCTGAAAATTCACTGAAGAATGTACAGTAACTGATTGATTGTGTGATTTAATATGGAAAAGTAAAGAATTTATATCAGGAAGTGGTTTTGTGAAAATCCAATCGGACAAATTGGTTGTGTCATTAACAGAAGAATTGTTATCGCAAGAGTGAATTTAATCCGGCATGCATCGGGTGCCGGATTAAATTACCAAGTCATTCATACCATCAATAAAAGAATAGTTGTCAAAGGTAATGCCATGCAGTTAAGAGTAATACTTGCCATATTGGGAATGATCATTACTGTAACTAATATTCAGGCTGCTGAATGGTCTGGGTTTGCGGCTATTGACTTTCGCGTTTATGCAAAAGCCCCGGCATTTCCTGAACAGAATAATCTACTTTTTGTTCCATCAGGTATGGCGCAACCTGAGTTTCGGCACGAGTGGAATGGGGGTTCGGATCGTTTAACGGTTATTCCTTTTGGGAGGGTTGACGCAATTGATGAAAATCGTACCCACTTTGATATCCGCGAATTCAATTGGCTTCATCAGAATGCGAACTGGAGCGTTCGTGCAGGTGTCGGAAGAGTATTTTGGGGAGTGACTGAGTCGCGACATCTTGTTGATATTATCAATCAAATAGATTTAGTAGAGAATATTAACGGTGAAGAAAAACTCGGGCAGCCAATGGTCAGTTTAAACATACCCAGTGCTTATGGAAATTTTAATTTCATATACCTACCTTATTTTCGTGATCGCACTTTCCCGTCGTTTG
>JAMXAE010000107.1 GCA_024281695.1 Nitrosomonas sp.
TCTGTGAAAAGATATCTTGTAATAACAACTCATTTAAGAACTCAACAAAGAATATCTTACACCCAACGATCATGTGATACTGATCCCTGAGTAAGTCTTATAAGTCAGCCTTACAAGTTAAGGCACATGGTCTTGCCGCAGGATGCGCGAAGCAAATTTATTAAACCCTAAGTTATACTACTGCGCCATCATCTTGTAGAGGTTTCTTTTCTAATTTAACGAGATCTTCTCGCTTCACCCCCAAAAGCATAATAATCGAACTACCAACCATGATCGATGAGTAAATACCAAATAGAATACCAATCGTTAGTGCTAGCGAAAAATAATGCAGCACTTCGCCACCAAATAAGAACATTGCGATTACAACCATTTGAGTACAGCCGTGCGTAATAACTGTGCGCGACATAGTTCGCGTGATGGCATTATCAATAACCTGCGTCACAGATGCTCCTCGCATCTTGCGAAAATTTTCTCGAATACGATCAAAAATAATTACGGATTCATTAACAGAATAACCCAATATGGCCAATATAGCGGCCAATACGGTCAATGAGAACTCCCATTGAAAAAACGCAAAGCAACCAACGATGATAACCACATCATGCAAATTAGCGATAATGCCGGCTATACCAAACTTCCATTCGAACCGCATGGCTAAATATGCAACGATACCTAGCGACACAAATAATAAAGCCAATGCTCCATTTTCCAGTAATTCTTCGCCAACCTGAGGACCGACGAATTCTACACGCTTCATTTCTACTGAAGCATCAGCTTGCCTAAGCGCGTCTAAAACGGTTTCAGATAAACGTGCACTGGAGACCTCAGGTTTGATAGGTAAACGTATTAGAACATCACGAGAAGTACCGAAGTTTTGCACACTAGCATCAGACATCTCGAGATCAGCTAGCACACTTCTTATTTTCTCGATATCAGCTGTCTGCTTGTAACTTACTTCTAGAACAGTTCCGCCTGTGAAGTCCACATTGAGATTTAATCCTTTTGTGACAATAAAGAAAATAGAAAGAATAAATGTTGCGATAGAAATAACAGCCCCTGTCCGTCTCCAATTCATAAAAGGGATGTCACGATTAAATCTAAAAAATTCCATAGTTATTCCTTATTAACCGATTACTGCTATTTGGGTTGTTTAGTCTTATTATCAGATGATTTGCGTTTACTTTTTGTTTTAGTAATAGCTTTTTCACCGGATTTAGCTTTAATATTGTTATCAACCTTATCACTAGTCTCAGCGAGAGCTTCTATTTTCACACCAGTTCCAGATTTGATGCTCTCCTTATTTTGCTTGCTGATTATTTCCTTAGTATTAACAGTATCTTCATTGGTTTTTTCAATGTGAGATATAGTTTTATCGATGGGTGCATTTTGTTTTGGTATCCATACTTGCCCAATAGGAACACGCTCAAGCCTGCGACGACTTCCGTATATCATATTTACCATACCTCTTACTACGAAGGTTGCTGTGTATACAGAAGTTAAAATACCTAGACAGAGAACAACAGCAAACCCCTTGACAGGGCCTGAACCAAATGCGAACAGAGCAATACCGGCGATTAAGGTCGTAATATTGGAATCCACAATCGTACCAAATGCGCGTTCAAATCCTGAATGAATGGCAAGTTGCGGGGAAACGCCAGCGCGTAACTCATCTCGAATACGTTCGTTAATCAATACATTCGCATCAATAGCCATACCTACAGTTAGCGCCAGCGCCGCCATTCCAGGCAATGTTAGCGTGGCCTGCATGATGGATAATAAACCTATTAGCAGCAATAAATTCATGGCGAGAGCAATGACTGAAATAATACCGAACGCCGTGTAATAGATCATGACAAAAATGGCAACAGCCAGGAACCCATATAGCGTCGAATTAAAACCTCGAGCAATATTTTCAGCACCCAAACTCGGACCTACCGTACGTTCTTCAATAATATCCATGGGTGCTGCGAGTGCACCAGCGCGAAGTAACAACGCAACATCACGAGCTTCCATGCTGGTCATGCGTCCACTGATCTGCACCCGCCCACCGCCTATTTCTTCCCGAATAACGGGGGCAGTGATCACTTCTGCTTGATTTTTCTCGATCAGAAGAATCGCCATCCTTTTGCCGACATTATCACGCGTTAATTGTTTAAAAATACGCGATCCGCTGCTATCCAAATTGATATGAACTGCCGGTTGATTGTCTTTATCAAAACCTGCTTGCGCATCTGTGATATGTTCACCTGTTAGTAGTATCTGTTTTTTAACTAACAGCGGACTACCACCACGTTCTTCGTATAGTTCGGTGCCAAACGGAACTTGGCCGCGTATAGCCGCATCAAGATCGCGTTCGTCATCGACCATGCGTATCTCCAACGTAGCAGTCCTTCCCAAAATATCTTTGGCTTTAGCGGTATCCTGTACCCCCGGTAATTGCACAATGACACGATCCGTTCCTGCCTTCTGGATAATGGGTTCAGCGACACCTAATTCATTAATACGATTTCTCAGTGTGGTGATATTCTGCATAACTGCTGAGTCTTGCATCCGCTTTTGGGCTTCAGGTTTGATCACGGCGACGAGGTGATAACGGCTATCGACTTGTTCTTCACTTAAACTGAGATCGGGATAGTTTGATTTCAATTCAGTTTCTGCTTTTGCACGCGATTCAGTATCGCGAAATTTTAAAGTCAGTTTTTTAGCTTGTTTTTCGAGCCCTGTGTAGGCAATCTTATGCTCACGCAAAGTACTGCGAATATCGGCACTGTAGCGTTCTAATGATTTTTCAAGCGCGCCACTCATATCGACTGCCAGCATAAAATGCACACCGCCGCGTAAGTCAAGTCCTAGATACATTGGCAGAGCACCCAGATCGGATAACCATTGGGGAGAGTTTGGTAGCAGATTTAGTGCGATGACATATTCGCTACCCAGTGCGGATTCAAGCAGATCTTTCGCTTTGATTTGTACATCGGTATCAATAAAGCGCGCTTTGACGCTATTTCCTTCAAGGATAATTCCATCAGTAGAGATATTAGCTTGTTTTAATGCGTCTTCGACTCGTTGTAGCAAACTAGTATCAGCGCTTGCAGAATTCCGTAATAGGGAAATCTGTACTGCTGGTGATTCACCGTAAAAATTGGGTAAGGTGTAAAGCAGTCCGAGTAGAAGCGAAACCGCAATAATTAGATATTTCCAAAGTGCGTAGCGGTTCATGAGTATGAGTTAAATATTAAATGTAAAGATAAAGGATAAGAAACATGCAAAGATAAGCGACTAAGCAGCTCTTCTATTATGTCGTGAACGATTATTTGTTGGTACTATTTCTTTTCAGCTTCATCGTCCTTGTTACTCGAAGATTCGATTATCTCTTCGGTTTTTGCGCTATCGGATGCCGCAACTGTTTTTATTGTTTTGGTTTTTTGTGTTTTGCCACCTTTTGGATCGATACCTTTTAACGTTCCCTTAGGTAGTAAGGTTTGCACCGAAGTTTTAAGTACGGTAACTTCTACAGTCGGTGCAATCTCAATAATGACATAACTTTCACTAACATTCACAATTAAGCCCAATATGCCGCCGTTTGTGATGACTTCATCGCCTCTTTGTAACGATTCTACTGTCTGCTTGTGTTCTTTTGCACGCTTGGATTGTGGACGAATCAGCAGGAAGTAAAAAATAAC
Organism: Nitrosomonas sp.; assembly: GCA_024281695.1. Lineage (GTDB taxonomy): Bacteria > Pseudomonadota > Gammaproteobacteria > Burkholderiales > Nitrosomonadaceae > Nitrosomonas. The sequence continues at coordinate 3,684 of JAMXAE010000107.1, forward strand.
GACCATAGAGAGCATCAATAATATATTGAGAAAGCCCTCGTTAGATTGCGCCGGTGTTGCAGCTTGCGCGAATGCATCACTAATCAGCATAATATTCTCCAGAAACTTTTGTTAAAAAAGGCATATATTAGCATGATGCCCGCTTATGCCAGAAATTCTTGTGCATATTCTTCAAATTGATTGTTCTCAATCGCAGTACGAATCTCTCTCATTAATTGCTGATAATAGAATAAATTGTGAACAGTATTGAGGTGCGCTCCTAACATTTCGTTGATACGTTGCAAATGATGCAGATAAGCGCGACTGAAATGCTGGCAGGTATAACAACCGCACTGATCATCAGGGGGTGAAGTATCCAGGCGATACTGACTATTGCGTAGCTTGATGATGCCACGGCGTGTATACAGCCATCCATTGCGAGCATTGCGTGTAGGCAGCACGCAATCGAACATGTCAATGCCTTGAGCTACAGCGTGGACGATATCCGCTGGCGTACCCACTCCCATTAAATAACGTGGTTTATCAATAGGAAGAAGTGGCGCGGTATGTTTAAGAATGCGCCGCATATCTTCTTTAGGTTCTCCTACCGATAATCCACCAATGGCATAACCATCAAAACCGATGTTATGCAATCCGCTGAATGATAGATCACGCAGACGCTCGTACATTCCACCTTGTACAATTCCAAATAAAGCATTGGGATTATCACCATGCGCTTGTTTAGACCGATCTGCCCAACGTAAACTGAGTTCCATAGAAAGTCGAGCAGTTACTTCGTCCGCTGGATAGGGCGTACATTCATCAAATATCATGACAATATCTGAATTGAGTGTTTGTTGAATGCGCATGGATTCTTCCGGTGAAAGGAAACAGCTATCGCCATTAACCGGGGACCTAAATTGAACACCTTGTTCAGTGATTTTGCGCAAATCACCCAGGCTATACACTTGAAATCCGCCCGAGTCGGTTAAGATAGGGTTATGCCAACCTATGAAGTCATGTAATCCACCGTGAGCATTAATAACATCCAATCCAGGACGCAGCCATAAGTGGAAAGTGTTGCCTAAAATGATCTGCGCATGGGTTGCTTGCAATGCAGCGGGCGACATACTTTTAACAGCGCCATAGGTTCCTACGGGCATAAAAACGGGTGTTTCAACTACACCATGAGCCAAGGTCAAAGTGCCTCGGCGAGCGGCATGATCGGTCGAAAGTAATTGAAACTTCATAGTTTCCTCTCAATCAGCATGACATCGCCATAACTAAAAAAACGATAATGCTCAGTAATAGCATGCTGATAGGCATACTGGATATTTCCCATCCCTGCAAAGGCCGAGACTAGCATCAACAATGTAGAGCAAGGTAAATGAAAATTGGTTAATAATCGCTCAACAACTTGAAAATGATAGCCTGGCGTAATAAAAATTCGAGTATCTCCATCTCCTGCAACCAATTGACCCTGATGCAGAGAAGCACAGGCCTCCAGAGCTCGTAATGATGTGGTACCCACTGCGAGAATGCGTCCCTTCGTGGTTTTGGCTTGCTGAATAGCGTCAACGGTGGCTTGGGGAATATGGAATGTTTCGCGATGCATAGTGTGGTCGGTGATATTTTCAACTCGCACTGGCTGAAATGTTCCTGCGCCGACATGTAAAGTAATATAGGTAATGATAACGCCCATTGCACGCAATCGATCCATCATGCCGGTATCGAAATGCAAGCCGGCGGTCGGTGCCGCGACAGCCCCTGAGTTCTTGGCATAAACAGTTTGGTAACGCGTCTCATCTGCAGCAGTAGCCGGTCGCGCAATGTAAGGAGGCAACGGTAACTGACCAAAACATTCCAATAATTCAGCAACTGTTTTCTCATGCTCAAAACGCAACATATAGAATTCTTGTTCACGTGAAATCACGGTAACAGGAATCGTGTCAGCCAATATCAGTTTCGAGTCAGGTTTGGGCGCATGGCTTGCGCGAATAGTCACCCAAACATAGTGATCATTTAGTACCCGCTCGACCATTACTTCCACCTTGCCGCCGCTCGCTTTTTTACCGAATAAACGTGCTTTGATCACCTGAGTATCATTAAAAACCATCACATCCCCCGCGCGCAAATAACTCGGTAGATCTGAGAATAAAGCATTTTGTAATTGATTATTGGCTCCATCCAGATAGAGCAGGCGACTGCTTGAGCGTTGCTCAGTAGGGTATTGCGCGATCAATTCGGCGGGTAGGTAAAAATTAAAATCCTGAGTTTTCATTCCGTCATTATACTGGTGCAACATGTTTTCTGCCCATGTAGCTTGCTGTACTGCAGGTTTTCAGTGATAATTGCGCCTTCTGTTGATTCTAGTACAAACAGATAGTCTAGCCGGGATGGCGGAATTGGTAGACGCACGGGACTCAAAATCCCGCGAAGGCGACTTCATGGGGGTTCGATTCCCCCTCCCGGCACCAATAGCAACATTCAAGCAGTTTCATATCGTATCAAATCGCCTGTAATTACTAAGAATTTAAGAAATTGATCGTATCAAGAGATAGCATGTTATCTTTTGACATACCATCAAATTGTTGGTACTTTTGATGGTACTTTTAGATACCAACATGCCAGATACCATCAAATGCTTACTGATGTCGCAGTACGCCAAGCTAAAGCAAAAGATAAGCCCTATAAAATATAGCGATAGTAGTGGGTTGTATTTATTGGTGAATTCCCCTGGTAAATATTGGCGCATGAATTACCGTTTCGCAGGCAAGCAAAAGACTTTGGCAATTGGTGTTTATCCCCAAGTGTCGCTGGTTGATGCCAGAAAAAAACGCGATGATGCGAAAGACCAACTTGCCAAAGATATTGATCCGGCAATAACAAAAGCCATCAATAAACACATTGTGCGCACCGCAGCAGAAAATACTTTCAAAGCAGTAGCACTGGAATGGCACGCAAAAACCAGCAAAACATGGGCGGAATCGACTGCTAACAATATCAAGCGGTATCTGGAAAAAGATATTTTTCCGTGGCTGGGTAATCGCGCGATTAAAGATATTGGCGCACCGGATTTGTTGGCAGTATTGCGCAAAATAGAAAGCCGTGGCGCACATGAGAAAGCGCAGCGTTGCCGCGAATATGCCGGACGAGTGTTTCGTTATGCCGTAGCCACCGGGCGCGCTGAACGCGATCCTAGCGGGGATTTGAGAGGCGCATTGACACCGGTCAAAGTCAAACACCATGCCAGCATCACCGACCCTAAAGCCATCGGAGCATTACTGCGCGCGATTAATGGTTTCAGCGGTTCATTCATTACCAAATGCGCCTTGCAACTTGCACCGCTGGTATTTGTGCGCCCTGGTGAGTTGCGCCATGCCGAATGGCCGGAAATCGATTTTGATAAACAAGAATGGCGCATACCCGGCTACAAAATGAAAATGGGTGAGGTGCATATCGTGCCATTATCCCGTCAAGCGATTGAAATTTTGCAATCGATTCATCCATTGACTGGTGACGGTCAATATATCTTCCCGAGCATACGCAGCGGTGCCCGCCCGATGTCCGAAAATACCGTCAACGGCGCATTGCGGCGCATGGGGTATGAAAAGGATGAAATGACCGGCCACGGTTTCCGCAGCATGGCCAGCACACTGCTACATGAGCATGGCTGGCCGCATGAGGCGATTGAGCGGCAACTTGCCCATGCGGAACGCAATAAAGTGGTAGCCGCATACAACTATGCCGAACACTTGCCGAAACGGCGGGAAATGATGAACTGGTGGGCGGATTATTTGGATGAATTAGCAGCGGGTGCCAAGATAGTGAATTTCCAGAAATCTTGATCAAGTTTAACTGCGCCTAGCCCGACGGGGCGAACACCGGGAACCCTTACCCGGTTGGCGTGGTTTCTATTTAAGGGGTGTAAAGGGGCGCTATGCGATATGTTGAAGAGTTTAAGCTTCAGGAACTACAAGCCAAATTAGCAGAAATTGACGAAAATGAGCTTCGCTCGTTTCTTGGGCACGCAAATGAAACTCCATTATCGCTTGAAAAGTGTATTGAGGAATATCCAATTGAGGTGATATTTTTAATTTGTAAAAACATTTGTTCCAAAGAAGATATTACTAAAGACTGTTTCTATAGATTAACTCACAATGCAGAAGGATTCTTAAACGGCGCATTAATTAACTGGCGTGACTCTGCCGCGATAGTCTTTAATCATATTAAATTTAGGGGTGAGGAGAAAAAAGATGAAAAAGAATACGTTTCATTAATTGAGTTTGTAGAAAAGAGTTGTGATTTGAATAGAAATTGGATTCTTCGTGCAAAAAGTGAATGTTTGGGTGATGCACGCCGTAGAAATAGAGGCTGTAAATTATCCACATTTTTAGATCTTTTTTTTCAAATATTTGTACGAGAAATACAAAGATTTTTATATCATTTATGCTGGCTAATTTACCGAGGATTGCCTATTTACGAGAAAACTACTGCGGATAAATTCACATTAGTTCGTAATGACAATCTTGACTACATTTATTTATTCATGAATGGTTTGTATCGTAGCTGTCCCGTTGGGCAATCTTTGCATGATCAAACTGGGGCATCGATAAACTATCACGAAAATTTTTGTATCCCCAGTTGGGCAACTGATTACTTTCTCAATGTTAATCAATTATCACTTTTCAGAGAGTTTTTCCACGATTATGATTTTGATGATGAAAGGACTATCCAACTAAGACGTGAAGCATATCGTAGAGCAATAGGTTTGGAAGATGTTTTTGCCAATTCACAAGATAATGGCAACAAGAAATTAGAATCAATAGGCAAACCCGAAGAATGTTATCAAACTCATTTGATGGAAATACAACAAAAGGTTTTGCAACGATATTATGGTGACCAGTTTGACTTAAAGGATAGTAGCACTTGGACAAGTCAGATTGCTGTTGTGGAGTGGCTAACGAAGGAATTTAGATTATCGAAACGAGCAGCTCTATCAATTGACATAATCACTCGACCAGATGCTGCGCGAGGAAAATAATTCAAGGTTTAGGGTGCCCTTAGCCTGCCCTTAGAGAAGTTACTATTGCCATAATAGTGCCCTAATGCCATATCTTGTTAATCACCTAATTTCATAAAGGTGATTAATATGTCTGAAAATTCAAGAAAATCAATTCCCACAGCATTAAAAAACTTTGACGATCTTCCCGATTCAGCCAATGTCAGGCAGCCAGTCGTTCATGCCTGTTCACCAGCCAGTGTATGGCGTGGTGTCAATGCCGGACGTATACCTAAATCGCGAAAATTATCGCCGCGCACGACTTGCTGGAATGTAGGCGAACTGCGCCAAGCCTTGGCAGTCGCTGGAAATCAGGGGGCATAATCATGACAAAAAAAATACCACTCCATAAAGAGGTAGTATTCCAAGAAATCAATAAGCAGTTTACCGGCGATAACGCAAAACAGCAATGCGCACGGTTATTGCAGGCGTTGAAGATGTTCTCTATCAATACCTACGAAGCCAGCCGTGGCCTTGGTGTGTATCACCCGCCCGCGCGAATATTGCAGCTTCGCAAAAAAGGCTATTCAATCGATACAGTGTGGCAAACCATCGTGGCAGAAAATGGCGATACGCATCACGTTGGCTGTTATTTGCTACGCAACGGGGATTATCGACATGAATCGTAATCGTGAATCTTGGCTGGAACGCCTGGAAATGTTGCTGACCCGGTTTTCTCACTTAGGGATAGGTGCGGATGTGGCTTCACTCAGTTTGATTGAGTTGTGGACATTGTATGTTTACTTATCCCGTTTGATGGAAGGCTAGGCGATGGCTGGCAGTCACTTTTCCGCATGGGAAAGGTGAACGGCAAAAACGGTATTCTGAACGCGGCAAAGCATAACAAGCGCACCTTGCAAACTGAACTTGGTGCAGGTGCGCATATTGCAGCGCTCAGGACACCATTAAACTATTCACTGACTGACCCGGCAACGGCTGAGCAAGTCGACCGAATCGCCAAAGTGTTGATGGTGCAGGCTGGCATTGATAAACCGCGCAGCAATCAAGTCATGGCACTGGAAATCCTTTTCAGCTTGCCTATTAACCGGCACCAGCATGACACCCGGTCTTTCTTTCAATGTTGCATGGATTGGACAGCAAGAAATATTCCGGGGGTATTGCTGTCATTCGATGTTCATCTTGATGAAAGCGCACCCCATGCACATGCGCTGGTTTTGCCTTTGGTGGATAACAAAATGCAGGGAAACAAGATTATGGGAAACATTGGTAATTTGAACCGGTTGCGAAACTTATTTTATACCGAAGTTGCTTGCCATTTCGGTTTAACAAGAAACAAAACCAAGCAATTGAGCGGCGGTGATAAGGTGGCGTTAGAAAAGCAAGTTTTGCTGCGGCTTAAGATTGATGACGTGATGAAATCTGCAATATGGCCGTGTGTGCGTGATGCCATTCACAACGACCCGCTACCCTATGCGCAGTTATTGGGGATTGAACAAAAGCCCGCCAAATATACCGGAAGGTCATTTGTGCAAATCATGACTTCCAAAGGCAAGGGAAAAGAGATAAACACTATATAGCGTTTCAACTCTGAAAAACATCAAACGCTATCCTGTGTATAGTGTTTCATTTGTAAACTGCTTAACTGGGGGCACTAAATCACAGATCACCTAAAAGGTGCCAGGTTAATAAAAGTAAGGGAATGTTAAGCATGAATGAAAAACAGGAACAAGCAATTTTGCTGTTGGCACAGGGCAAAATGTGTCAAGAAATAGCAGAAACTTTGAATGTAACAGCCAAAACAGTGAGTGTTTGGCGGGCTGATCCTGAGTTTCGCGCGGCATTGAATCAATATCTTGCGAACATCAAGGCGGCTCATTCTGAGCGGTTAAGAAGCTTGTGCGGGCTAGCATTAAATGATGAAGGGCTATCGCCCAAGGATAGATTGGCGGCCAGTTTTAAAGTATTGGAATTGTGCAAGGTGGAACCGATTAAACCTGGACTTACTAGGGCCTGTTAACACAATTTAAGTGCTTCGACGATGAAGGCGAAGTAGATGAAAGAGATGAAGACGACATCGAGCTTATCGAACCTGGAGAAGATGCGACGAAATCCCTTGAGTCTTCTGAACAATCGTTCGATCTCGTTGCGTTTTTTGTACATGGCATGGTTGTATTCCCAAGGCGCCAAACGATTTGCCTTGGGTGGAAC
>JAMXAE010000108.1 GCA_024281695.1 Nitrosomonas sp.
GCTGCTTTTTGTCCGGAATGAAAATGTAAATATGCAGGGGTCAGACCGCTTTGCCAATCATTGCAGTGTGCGATATGCGGCCGCCAGGCAATCGGACTGGCATCGCAGGACAAAATGGCGCCGACTTTTGAAAGCAGGCCGAAACGCAACGCGTTGTCCGGCCAATCGTGCCCGGATTTATCCTGATAAGGCCCTCCCTCACGCTGAAATAAACCGGGGCAATCGATAACAAAGACAGGGATATTTTCCAGCTTGTTTAACGACAATCGCGCTGACAGCAAGGTGCTGGGTGGAAATTGGGTCAAATGACTGAAATCCGCCAGCTTGGATTTATATTTAACGCCTGCCATAATTTGCGGATAACCTGGCAGCAGCAGCCGTACGTCGATTTGCATTGATCGTAATGCGGCTGGCAGCGCCGCGCTGACATCGCCCAGCCCTCCGGTTTTGCAGAGCGGATATACTTCTGGCGTTATGAACAGAACTCGGAGCTGCGTCGGCATGGAAATGCGATTATCGTGCGTGAAATGCCAAAGTAACCGTTAATTCAGGAGCCGTGACCGGCCATTCCAGCAACAGGGTTGTTGCTTGCATAATTTTTTCAAACCCGCCTTCGGATTGAGAGACTGAAAAATGCGGTTGCGTGCGCAATAGCGCCGGATGGGAGGTTGTTAATATCACATGACCGCCCAATGTGTCATCGTCCAGAACTATTTCCGTCATGCCGGTCAATTCGAGTGGCTGACCAAACCCGCCCGGAATTTTGCCTTGATACAGGTAGCGTCCCCCCATTCCGTCGCAACTCGGCATGGCAAGATTAATTTCAGTGCTGAATCCATGCGTTAATTTGGCGGTGAAATGGTACGTGACTTGTAATCGATTATTATCCAGTACGATGTGTTTATGGATCGGGTATTCGGTGTTTTTAGATTGAAAGTGATTATTTTCTAGCGCAGCAGCCAAAGACCGGTAGGTGATGAATGTACCGTCTAGACGGTCTACAAACAGATTGCGCGGGTGATCGTCGGCTGCGATGTCTTCCGCATTGATTTCGTGTTTGTAGCCGATCCGGTCATGCGCCGATGCAATCCCGCCGGTGGTATTGGATACGCGTTGTTCAGAGGCTTGGATTTTATGATAATAATGCTCGGTTTGGCAGCGCAAGGTATCTCCGAAGTTATGTTTCAGCCGATACGCATCCAGCTCGCAAATGCTGGCGAATCGATCCAACTTCAGTATCGCTTGCAAAACGCCATTCTGTAGGTAAGCTTCATCGATGCCGTCGAAATCGGTGTCTTCGGTAAAATAGTTTGGGCGAGGTGCCTGTGCGTCCAATAATGCTTCCAGCTCAACAATGGCATTGTAGACCGCGCGGCGTAGATGAGGGAGGTATAAACCACCGAATAGACCATGCCAGTAAGCATCGTTGGCCTGGGCCTCGTAGAGTTTCTGTTGCATTTTCGGATTACGGTGTTGTTCCGGTAGCAGAGCGAGCCGTGCGGACAAACCCAGCATGCGTTTATGCATCCAATTGGATTCGGGGTAGCGCGAAAAGAAGTTTTTCCAAATGCCGCCGCGCAAGAATGCTTTCTTGTGCTCATACCAACTATTTGCTTTTGCCTGCTGCACAATTTCCGAGTACGCGTTGGCAGATGCGGCGGGCAGCGTCCATTCATTCATTTCGATATAGGATACGGTCGGCAGGTAAACAATTCCGCGCGTTCTTTCGCTGGCGTGGTATTCGCTGTAGTGCCGGGTGCTAATCTTGGGCGAAGCTAAAACCTTCTGAATAAACTGTTCCAGCCAGCCTTGCTCATATACCCACTGGTAGGTTTCCGGCCAAATACCGAACTTTTCGATATCGTCAAAATAAATCGCTGCGGGATTGCCCCCGGGTAACTGCTGGTCTGCCAGCGATTCCAGATAGGCGACTGTTTCTTCAACCGGAGAAAAAGGAATTTTGTAACGCAGCGATTCTGAAACCGGAAATAAATCCAGTTTGTGGGATTCTTCTTCCGTGGTGTAATAACCGTTCAATTCTGTAGATGTTCTGCCCGTGCAGAGAAAATGGTAATCGTCGACGATCACATAGCGGATGCCGCAATCCACGAGCGACGGCACCACTGCCGATTCCCATACGCGCTCGGTCAACCAAGCGCCTTGCGGGCGCTGACCGAATTTTGTCGCCAGCTTATTGGAAAATGCTTCGATTTGACCGATCCGGTCGCGGTTAGGTATAACCGCCAGCACCGGTTCAGTGTCACCTGCGCCGAATAACTCGACTTGACGGCGTGCGACCATTTCGTGCAGCAGTTCCATATCCCCGGGAAAATGTTGCAGCAAATAATCGAGTAGCCAACCGGAGAAATGAACGGAAAAACGAAAATCCGGATACCGGTAGAGTACTTGCAAGAAAGGCCGGTAACAATGCACATGCGCATCCCTGAGCACATCGGGAAAGTTGCCGACGGGTTGGTGCGCATGAACCCCCAAAAGTAGCGAAACACGTTGTGACATTTAATGACTCCTGTGATCGTTACGAGCTTGGGTAATCATAAGCCCGATTTGAATGATTAATCAATCCATCTGAACAAATGGTGTTTTTTGCACGGCAAGGTTATGAGGATCTTTGCATGGTGCCGCTGGCTTCGGTTTGTTCGCTACCCTTACTGATTGATTCATATACCGTTGAGGGAATCGGCAATTTTAGCAAGTGATAAAGATTCATCAGATTCTTTCTGAACAGTTGATCAAAACTGGCGACAGAGTGCGCCGGATTGTAATCACCGAACCACCAGAACCAATCGGAGCTTTCGCACGATGCGAGTTGACGGTTTGCCAGCACTTTTTCTTCATCGGTCAACCGGTCGCTTTGCATCACCAGATCAAAGCTATGCTTGGCAGCGCAGAGCATATCCCAGGCACGATTTTTTTCTTTATCGCCAATCCAAGTGGAGAATGTTCCGTATACCCAGCTGCCGGCAGCCAGTGTTGGCAATGTGTCGATATTATTTGATACTTTTGTTTCGGAAAGATAATTCCGGTAAGTCGTGGTGCGGATAAACGCATTGCTTTCGATCAGGCTATAGAGATCATCCAGGAAATAAAAGCCGTTATATGGATAGGATTCCCACGCATTTTCTCCGTCCAGAATGATACTGACAATCGGATTCTCGGTTGCCGGTGTGTGATGGTAGATGCGTTCCAATTCTTGGACAAAATTTTCCGCCGCATCGCGCCCGAACCACTTGGCATATTCAAAGCCGATCAAGTCCGATAAGTGATCATCCCGGAAGAAACAGGTCATTTGTTCCGCTTCGCCGGTTATCCGGTATGGGCGGTATAGATATTGATTCCGATCGGGTAAGGGTGTCTCGGGTTGAGAAGCGCGCAAGCTATTTACCAGAACACCTTCGCCACTTGCCGTCCATCGGCCATTTTGCTCGGCTAGGATTTTTAATAATGATGTCGATACGGCACCTTCCGCTGGCCAGAAGCCCGTAGGCTTTTCATTGAAACGTTGTTCATGGCAGGCTATTGCCGAAGAGAGATGAAATGCAATGCGGCCGCGTCCGCCGGGGTAACACTGATGCGCAGGAAGCGTAACGCTGGGCTGACTGTCGCGTGCGGAAGAAAAATCGATTAATAGCGGTGCGAGAGGATGATAATGAGGCGTAGTGGATAATTCGATTTGACCGGATTCGGCCAGTTTACGGTAGCGCGGAATCAATTGTCTAATCAGTTCACCAATCAGATTGAACAATTGCAGCCGATCCGTATAGGTATAGCCTTCGCACTGCGCCATCAGTTTCATGACAAACTCGTTATTGCGGCGTACGCTTTCACCCATCCACGCCAGGTGATACCACACCAGCAAATCGCTCAAGTATTGACCTGAAAAATAGGTTAATTCATTTTCTCCCCGCTGCCGAAAAATATTGTAGAGTTCGTGCAAGCGGTTGTACGCCGGATAGGGGTGCAACATTGTTTCATGGTTGCTGAGAAAGCAACTGTCAAATAGATACAAGCGATCTTGTATTGTAATGTGCTCGAGTTCCGGGGTCGCCAGTAGGCGTAACAGCGGGCATCGGATTTGTCCGGTAGAGAATTGTTCGATGAAATCTTCCAGTTGATCCAGCAGTACGGGTACAAAATTAATGACGGCTTTTACTTGCGGATGCGCCTCCAGGTGATAAGCCATATCGGTATAGTCTTTAATGGCGTGCAGATATACCCAGGGCAGTGCAAGAGAAATTCATGGGTAACGTAATCCCGGTAGTCCGGTTGATGCATGTGCCATAGTAGGACGAGATTGAGTTGCTTCATTTGTGAGTGGTTTGTCAGATTTTAATGCCGGAATGAATGGGTTTGGCTTTTGATCAGGCTGTATGAATTTCCTGTCCCAACATTTCCGGTGTGATTAAGGTGATGCCGTTTTCAGTGACATAAAAACCTGCGGTCTTCTTCCAAGTTATAGCCAACCGATTAATCCTTCGGGAATGAAGCATTTTCTTTTCTACGACTACACGCCGCAAGCGCGCATGCCTGCCGATGATAACATTGGGTAGAAATCACCGAATCTTCCACATTGCTGTAACTGTTGACTTTGACATTGGAGAATAATAAGGAGCGGCGAACCGTTGCACCGCTGATAATACATCCTCCCGATACCGATGAATCCAATGCATGACCACGACGATCCTCATCGTCAAAAACAAATTTTGCCGGCGGTAATCGCTCCTGGTGTGTCCAGATTGGCCAATCGTCGTCGTACAAATTGAGCTGCGGTGTAACGGTAATAAGATCGACATTGGCTTCCCAATAAGCGTCAACAGTTCCGACATCATGCCAGTAAAGGGATTCCCGATGCCATGTTCACGCAACTGTCCTGAAGAAACCTGTGCGCAAAGACGCGGCAACGGGGTACGAGATATGCGTATGATATCTTTGCCGAAGTCGTGCGATGAATCATTGGTTCGATGATCGCGTATCAATTGCTCATAGAGAAACGATGCATTGAATACATAAATGCCCATGCTCACCAGCGCTTTTCCCGGGTTGGCCGGGGATCGTTGCCGGATGCGGGGGTTTCTCGGCAAAACTGGCTACCTGCCAAGCATCATTGACACCCATGACGCCGAAAGCGCTGGCTTCCTGCACCGGAATCTCCAGGCAGGCGACCGTCATATCCGCTCCTTTTTCGACATGTTCGGCGAGTATTTTGCTGTAATCCATTTTGTAAATGTGATCGCCGCCGAGAATCAGCACATATTTGGCATTATGGCGCTGCATAATGTCGATGTTCTGAAAAACCGCATCCGCCGTACCTTGATACCAAGTTTCATCGGCGGTTCGCTGTTGAGCGGGGAGCAGTTCGACAAATTCTTTGAAACGTCCGTCGAGAAAACTCCAGCCATGTTGGATATGGCGAATCAGGCTTTGCGCCTTATATTGCGTCACGACACCAATACGCCGGAAGCCTGAATTAACGCAATTGGAGAGCGGAAAATCAATGATGCGGAACTTGCCGCCAAAAGGAACTGCCGGTTTGGCGCGCCAATCCGTCAATTGATGCAGGCGGCTTCCTCTTCCCCCTGCAAGTATCTATGCAAGCGTGTCGTGTGTAATGTGATTGCGGCTGCGGGAACTCGTTTTGTGCTCAGTCTGCAATTCAGTGGTATGCGATTGTTCTTTATCGTCCATTGCGATCAATTTATAACGATTAATTCGAGTATATTAGCGCATTATGCCTTTTCTCACATATGACTTTTGCTGCAATGGCAAATCGTATGAAGACAGGCGCGCTATAATTTACAGCACATCTATTATTTGCTCCGGGAGTTAAGATTATCTTGCATATACAAAGCGCGGTACTGAGCGCACGGCTTCATGATCCTTATTCCTATTTGGGACTGCATCGAGAGCGCGGCCAAACTGTGGTAAGAGTATTTCGCCCACACGATAAGCAAGTTTGGATCAGAACGGCAATCGGTTTTGAGCCGATGCAGTGCATTCACCCCGACGGGGTATTTGAATGGCATGGAGAATTGCTTCCTGCCATGCCGTATCGCTTGCGTGCCGAAGCTAAAGAAAAGAATGTCGTTTATGAAACGTACGACCCTTATGCTTTTGCACCGCAAATTTCAGAGCATGATTTGCATCTGTTCAATGAAGGCAGGCTGTGGCAAGCCTACCGCATGCTCGGTGCTCGGAATACCAGCAATGCGGGCGTGGCGGGCATACGTTTCGCAGTTTGGGCGCCAAATGCGGAACGAGTCAGTATCGTCGGGGATTTCAACCGGTGGGACGGTAGAATTCATCCGATGAAAGTGCACTACGCCAGCGGCGTATGGGAGTTATTCATTCCGGAATTAACGCCAGACACTTTGTATAAATTCGAAATCCGTAATCGCGACAGCGGCGAGATTCTGATCAAAACAGACCCTTATGCCAGGCGATGCGAATTGCGCCCCAATACCGCAGCACTGACGCTGGCGGATAGCGCTTATGCTTGGCAAGATACGGCGTGGATGGCGAAGCGCAAAAACTGGGATTGGCTGCACGCACCGCTGAACATTTTTGAGATTCATGCCGGCTCATGGAAACGGCATCCGGACGGACGTTTCTATACTTACCGCGAGCTGGCCCAGCACCTATTGCCGTACGTTCAGGAAATGGGCTATACGCATATCGAATTGATGCCGGTTTCGGAGCATCCTCTGGATGAATCGTGGGGCTATCAAACCACCGGTTACTTTGCCGTCACCAGCCGCTATGGATCACCCGACGATTTCCGCTATTTCGTGGATGCTTGCCATCAGGCGGGGGTTGGTGTGATCCTGGATTGGGTGCCCGCGCATTTTCCGCAAGATGCTTTTGCCTTAGCCCGTTTCGACGGTACGGCCTTGTATGAACACGAAGATCCGCGCCTCGGTTTTCATCAGGACTGGGGTACATACATCTTCAATTATGGACGCAACGAAGTGAAATCGTTTCTGCTATCCAGCGCACACTATTGGCTGTCCGAATTTCATCTGGATGGACTGCGCGTCGATGCGGTGGCATCAATGCTATACCTCGATTACTCGCGCAAGGAAGGCGAATGGTTGCCGAACAAGTACGGTGGCCGGGAGAATCTGGAGGCGATTGATTTTCTGCGTGATCTGAACGTGATGGTGCACGGCGAATTTCCCGGCGCACTGACATTGGCCGAGGAATCCACCGCCTGGCCGGGGGTGTCGCGCCCGACTTATGCCGGCGGATTGGGATTTTCGATGAAATGGAACATGGGTTGGATGCACGATACATTGTCGTATTTGCGGCAAGATCCGGTTTACCGCCGCTACCATCACGATCGGTTGACCTTCAGTCATCTCTACGCGTATAGCGAAAATTTTGTGTTGCCGTTCTCGCATGACGAGGTGGTGCATGGCAAAGGTTCGCTATTCAACAAAATGCCCGGCGATGACTGGCAGAAATTTGCCAATGTGCGATTGTTATTGACTTATCAAATGACATGGCCGGGCAAGAAACTCAATTTCATGGGCAACGAATTCGCGCAGAAGCAAGAATGGCGCGTGAATCATGAATTGGACTGGCATTTGCTGCAACAACCGATGCACACCGGAGTGCAAGCCGCATTACGCGACTTGAATCACTGCTATAAAAATATTCCGGCATTGCATCAACTCGATTTTACGGCCCAAGGGTTTCATTGGGTCGACTGCCAGGATGCCGATCAATCGGTAATCAGTTACTTGCGATATGCCAAGGATGGAACATTTGTACTGATCATTCTAAACTTTACACCTGTACCGCGTCGCAACTATCGCCTCGGTGTTCCGATTGCCGGGAATTACCGGGAAATCTTTAACAGTGATTCCACATATTATGGCGGCAGCAATGTCGGAAATTTAGGCAATTTTGTCAGTGTGCACGAACCATGGATGGGGTTTGTCGATTCCATTGCAATTACGTTGCCGCCGCTGGCGGGAATTATTCTTTCTTTCGGTGATTTTCGGATTTGACGGGCCGTTGAAAAACGTTTTCAAGGCAGCTGCTGCAAGGCACAAACCAAGGCGATAAAGTAATCAGAAACGCCAATCCAATTGCAAGCCGATGATATCGACTTGTTCCGCATATTTGCCGGAGAGCGTGTCGCCCGTTACTCCTTTTCGATTGATCGAAGGGGAGTCCAAAAATAAGTGCGCATAAGCACCATGGATATTGATATTTTTTAGCAGTGCGTAGGTAAACCCTGCCGTCAGCCAATATCGATTACTATCCGGCAAGCGTGCGGACCGGTTTTTTGGATTAGGAATCGGGGTTTCGTCATACGCAAACCCGGTGCGAAACATCCATTTGTTGTTCTCAGTTAAGTAATTGACCCCGAATGCATAGCGCCAGGTATCGTTCCAGTTCATGGCTTGCACATCGTCAGCTTGATTTGATTTAAAATCCGTTCTCAGTTCCCGGATAAGACTCCAATGTGTCCATTGAGCGTCTGCGGATAATGTCCAGCGCGGTTTAATGCGATATGACATACCAAACATTACATTATCGGGCAGTGTAACCGATGTGCGCGAGCCGGTATCGACAAAGGAATCGGTCTGGGTTAGTAAGATCGCATTGCCAGGAACGGAGAAGTTTGCATTACTTTCAATATGATGGGATACCCTGGAGCGGTAACTGACGCCGAAATTGATTTTTGGACTTACTGCGTAGAAAACGCCGAAGTTATAACCAAACCCCACGCTGTCTCCCTTGAGTGAAACATGTCCATCCGCTTGCTGGGGAAGCAAGCCCTGGCCGGCGCAAGATGCAGGCGTCAACGCACTCAAGCAAATTGTTCCGAAGTCTATGGCATTGGTCAGTTTGGATTTTAGATACTGAACATTGAAACCTGCACCCAGTGAAAGTTTTTCCGTGACTTTTAATGATAAAGACGGGTTGAAGTTAAAGGCCGCGATGTCAGAATCAATTGCTTGGTATCTGCCTTTCCAGTCCGAATGATAACTGTTGAGCGCAGCAAAAGGGACATTGATTCCCATGCCGAACGAAACCCGTTTTGTTAGCTCCTGAACATAATAAAAATTCGGCACAAACGACGGGCTTACTAAATTTCCGCCATCGCTTCCTTGAAGCGGCGCACCAAATATATTGGTTGACGAATGATTATGGAATGCAGCGTAGGGTACAAAAATGTATCCCGATGAAGTGACCAATCTACCTTGAACTTGGCTCATCGCGGCTGGATTAAAAAATACCATACTGCCGTCATTTATATTGGTTGGCGCGCCGGAAAATGCTTGACCTAACTCTTTAACACTTTGCTCCATTATTGCAATACCGGCGCCCAGCGCGGAATCTGAATATTGCAATAAACCATAACTAAGGAAAAAGCCGATTCGGCAGAAACGGGGAATAGTAATTCTATTGGATAGGATGGCTATCTCTTTGCTCATTTTATGATTTGGAATCAGAAACATAAATAATGTCTATTTTGCCCGGAAATATTATAATACTTATACCCTTGGCATTGTATGTACAATTGATTGAATTCAGTATTAAAAAGCAAAAATACAAATTTCATTGCTTGCTACTACATCTGTAGTACTACATTTGTTGCCTACTAATTATTTGATGTTCTCCTTATGATTGGTTTAAAGGATTGATCTTTTAAGTTATAGACTGAGATAACTGTTTTTGTTGTTAAATTGTTTATTTTTGCATAATGTCAAATCTGAAAATTGCAATAGATAGATTAAAAGATTGGCTAGTCAATCATCACTTATCGGGAAACAGGAGCGTGTTTCCCAAAGGGGAGTATAATGCGAATATTACTTGTTGACGACCATAGCATGATCCGTGCAGGGATAAAGCATTTGATCGTGAAGATGCAAAAGACAGCGGAAATTTTTGAGGCAATGAATGCTAAAGAAGGTTTGCAGATTGCGATTCAGAAGACTTGGATTTGATTTTCCTTGACCTGAAACTTCCACAAGAGCCCGGCGGTATCAGTAATGGCCAGGTTGGATTGAATTTACTTAAGGCTCTTTGCGAAATGGAGAAATCTGTTCCTGTCATCGTGATGACGGGCGAATTTCTTTACAAAAGAATCCGTGGAGCGAATCTTGCGGGCTGGTGCTGTGTCATTTGTGCCAAAAACATCTTCTTCGGAGATGATGCTGGAAGCTATTCAGCGCGCACTAAACAGCGGTGTATCAGCTTCCGCCCGAAGGCCCTGGGGAAACGGGTGATTTGGTTTCATCAAATATAGGTTCTCTATTGCGCGACTCACCCCAGCCAATCACGGCGACTGACTTAGGTGTTACTGACGCAGTTTTGATGTATTGAGACTCGCGATGCAAGGTAATGCACCTTGGAAAGTGGCAAGAATCCTGGACATAAATCCTGCCAATACCAGACGCTATCTGTCAAAACTTTAGCCCGTTCAGAGAGATTGATTGATTTGTACGGGCTCCAATGTCATTTTGCCAAGACGGGACAATTGCTAGGGATTATTTCGTCGGCATCCCGTACGCAAGATAAAAAGCCTACTATCGAATCCTAAAAGATATTGCTTGATCAAAATTGCTTGTCAATTACTCAGGTAAATATTTCGTCTGAATCATTTCGGGAATTTCATCAATATCTTCTTTTTGTCCCATTTTGCATGAACCGCTTCGTGAACTCGTGTAATGAGTGATTCCCAGTAATTCCTTTACGCTCAATGTATCGGAAAGGCTTGGCAACCAGTTCTCGTGGAATACTCAAATCCGCAAGAAAATACAATGGGGACAATTGTCCAGTCAAAGCGTTCTTCAATCAGGTTTTGCGACATCAGCACCTGTTTCATTGTTTCGTAACCGATAGTCCAGAGATAACCACATCGGGCGCGTTCCGGAGAATCATCGATCAGTTGTGTGAGGTCCTTGGGGAGTAGCTGTGCGCACGAGATACAATCGAAGGATTCGAATAATACGCGTAACCCGTCCAATACGCTTTTATTGTTCTGACGATAACTACATATACACCGGTTAAAGAAATTTCCGGTAAATTCAGGCTGCTGTAATTTGCCGGAGCATGCATCTCGGTAAGATGACGGAAAAACGTGAGCCACGGTTAATTCGGGAAGTATAGCTTAGCTTGTGCTCCGGCAGCCGCTCAATGAGGAGACGGACAATGGGAAGCCCTAAGCCAATACCCGGAGATTCTTCTTCGACTTGATCGAATTCCTCGAATATTTTTGGGAAGTTGTTTTGCCAAAAATGCCGATTAGTGTCTCTGATATCAATTCTAAGCGTGCTGCGGAACTTACTGAGCCTAACAAAATACCGCCTTTCTTCGTATATTTGATGGCATTGGAAATGAGGTTTTCAATAATGCGCTTCAGCATCGCGGAATCACTTTTACATATAAGTTATCAATTGAAGATTGGTGAATGCGAAATTGAAGATTGGCAAGTTTCGCGGATTCTGCGCGAATCGCCTCTCGATTTCCCTAAAAAATCTTTTTACAGAAACAGGCTCAAGCTTTGGTTCGTGCACGCCCCATTGAAACAGGTCATAGATTCCCCGCATACTTTCCCCAATATCTCTTCCGGAGCATTTCGATCTCGCTTAATGCTTTCGATTATTATCATTCAGAGGAAAGATTGGAGTCCAACTTCATCATCATGACTTGCGAACTGATAGCAGCCAAGGGTTGCATGGTGTCATGGTAAGCCGCCCGGATAAATCGCTCGCGCTCCTGTGCGGCGGCAACCATGGTTTCAATACTACGCTGGCGCTCAAATTGTGCATTTCTTGCTTCCTGTTCGGCGCGAGCGCTTGCTTTATTGGCTTGTTGCTGCTTTCTGAATGCTGCTTTAGGCGTTGCGCTTCCAAACTACGTTCCCGCCTGAAACGTTCCCGTTCGCTGACTTCGAAGCGTACTGCATGGCTTACACCAAAAAAACAGAAACTGAAGTAGAAAAAGAAAGCGGCAGTAGTCAGATTCTCTCCAAGAATTGAGTTAAATTGATTACTCAAAGAGAATGCCTGCGATGAGTGTCGCATGCATGATGAGATTCTTTGCAAAAATGTAAAGCAAGCTGAAATTGAAGAAAACGATCATGATCAAACCAAAAAAATAGTATTGATAGTTAATTGGGGTTGGGACAACAAACAGCATCAGAATGACCATGAAGCTGCAGAATGTGGCTGTGCCCGATAAAAAAACCGATGCTATTTTTTCGTTATGAATATCTTTTTTCCAGAATAAAACCAGGCAGATAAAAATTACAATGGCACCGGCTATGCGTAACATTGAATTGATGACGAACATTTGTGTCGTGTAAGGCCATACCTGAGCGTCATAATTCAGCCAATCCCAATAACCGAAAATTGACCAGGTAATCAGGGCGATCAGTAAAGTCGCGCGGCGATGGGTTAAGAATCTCTTTGCATATGCTAGGCGAAATTCTCTTTCTCGCCGTGATGGGAATGGTTTGGGAGGAATTAAGGTTTCCATCACCGCACCCGCAATTTTTTGTATCCATTCCGATTGAGGGGGTTGTTGCATCTCAAATTCTTCCGTGAGGCCTGCATGAAAATTACTATTATTTTATTATAATTATGATTTAAAAGATTAATTTCTGGTTATTGTAATTTTGTGCAAGTGATTCGGCATTACTACAGTTGTAGTGCTACTAACGTTGTCTATCAATATATTGATATGACTGTCATAATCGTTTCAAAGCTCGAGACTGACCGTGATGTGGTAAGGCATTTGATAAATAATGAGATATTGAGACGTATTGATATTGGGATAAAAGGGAACTGTGGGACTGTTCCTCGATTGTGTTTGATAAGATTCAATTTTCTTAGGTGCTTATGATGATCATAAAAAATATTCTAATCGTTGGATTATTGGCCGGATTCGTTACTACTCATAGTTTATTTGCCCAAACTTCTTTCGAGCAACCGGAAGAATCGCAAAAAATAGATCTCATAAACGAAGTAAATGAGATATTAACTGCATTACAGGATAAAGACATTTTCAATGCGGATACTTGTCACGATTTTATCGAGAACAAAACTGCCGCTGCCTTTAAGCTTCGTACGGCCGATTTTATACCGGAAACGGATAGCGATCGAGAAATGCTTAAAAAAGAATCTGTTAATACTATCAATAAGCTTTTTAAAATAAGATTAGCTTTGCATCAGCGGTTGGTTCATTTTCATGACAATGAGCAAATTAAGGATAATGCAGATAAGTGTTTGAATTCAATCCGTGAAGCCCATCAGTTTATTCGCTTTGCCGAAGAATATCTGATGGAGTGGGCGGATATCGAAGCAAATCGAGCAATTTTCCATGGCGACTCTTCTTATACGTTAGTTAATCCTCAATTCGAAAATGATTTTAAATTGCAAACCGGAGATGTACTGGCCATACGCGGCACATCCTACGTCTCGGCGATGATTGCGCGGCTTGGGGACGAAGAAAGTATTTTTAGTCACGCAGCAATTGTGGGTGAGGATAAGGACAGTGGCCGGCAATATATAGTGGAAGCGTTAATTCCGAGGGGGCTCGTTGCAACTGAATTAGATACTTGGCTGAAAGAAACAGGAAGTAAGGAAGCGAGAATTTCTGTATTCAGATATAAACAAAAAGGTGGTCCGGATAATTTGCCCGCTGACGCTGGAAAGTTTATTTATAGTTTGGTCAATAAAGGAGGTGTTGCATATCCATATGATTTCTCTATGAATGATTCAGATTCATCAATGTTTTTCTGCTCGGAAGTGGCTCAATTTGCCTATAAAAACGCATCCGATGACAATGTCATTCTCCCTCGGTTTAGAACTATGGCCACAAAACTGGGAGGTACGCATTTTTTCAAGGACATGGAAATTAAAATTAATAAATCAGAACCAACTGTATTTTCACCAATAGATATTGAAACGGATCCGCGTTTCGAACTTGTGGCCGATTTTCGTAATGTGAAATTGTTGCCGGAGGCACGCAGAATGGATGCTGTCTTGCAAAGTGTTTATCAGTGGATGACAAATGATAAATCAAAGGGACGTTATGAATTCCTGAATTCTTCCAGACACGTTTTATTGGCGGCATTAGGAAAAGCTGCACGGCAATTTGGATTGGGCGCAGAAATTATGCCTACACATATACCTTTTGCTACAACAGTAACTCTTGCGAAATTCAATGAGTTGACTAATATTCTGCTGAATAATCTCGAAGAAGTTGAAAAGGAGAATAAGAAACAAGGTGGATTTAGCCTGAGTTTTCAGAAACTCATGGAAGCCAACAATGATTTTAGAATTAAGGATTGTTTGCTGAACAAAGAGTATCTTGATTTAATTTCGCGGGATATTTCTCATAGTTATTTGCCGCCTCAGAATAAATCAAAATTTCATAATTTCTTCCAGGGCGCTTGCTTTCTTTAAGTGTTGAAAGAGTTGTTGCTACCAGCTTATGACCTCTCGGCTGGCTTAATCCCCGCTGCTTGCAGCGGGGATTTTTTTCTGTGCGA
>JAMXAE010000109.1 GCA_024281695.1 Nitrosomonas sp.
CGGGAAATTGGCTTAAAAAACCTCGACTACTAACCTTAAATCGCAAATTACAGTCAGATAAATAATTTTCGTGTTTTGCAAAAAAGTCCTGTCCATCTAACCCGATAATGATCAGTTTGAGACGATTATCTCTGGAATTTCTGCAAAAAACTCACAAAAAAATACTTCATTACTCATGAAAAAATCTGAATTGGAAGTACTGCAGATAGAGTCGTGATTTGCAAAAGTCTTATACTCTAAGTATAAGTAAGATTGAGTGAACTATAGCAACTGAACCAGCAATAAAATAAAAAAGGCTATAATCATCATCAAAACAACAAAACCCATCCAATCTGAAGATGTGCCTTTAGGACTATTCTGCATTCTATCTCGCGCCGCTGGAAACAGGATTACAATGAACATTATTAGCGCAAAAGCAGAAACAATTTGCATCCAATCCATATTCCTAGCTTCCTTAAAAAGCATCATTACCAGAAGAACTTATTGGATTGTTCCAAAAGAAAATACGTATGTATATTTTACAATATTTCCTAAGTGTTATAAACAGCGTCAGGAAATCTTATACCATAATACACTCAAAATAAGAAACCCCGACATTAATCGGGGTTTTAAATAATTACTTACGTGTTATACGATTAATCATCATTGCCCATAATACCTAATATTTGCAACAAACTAATAAAAATATTGAAAATCGTCATATACAGTCCGATAGTCGCCAGCACATAGTTATTTTCACCTCCATGAATAATACGACTGGTATCATATAAAATGAAGCCGCTCATAATCATAATAACAACAGCCGAGATCATCAATGACATAGCGGGTATAGCTAGGAAAATATTTGCTACTGCTGCGAGTAATACTAATAGGAAGCCTACCATCAAAAAGCCTCCTAAAAAGCTAAAATCCTTCCGTGTAGCCAATGCATATGCAGAAAGTCCCAGGAATATAATACCAGTGCCACCTAATGATAGGGTAATGATGTTTCCACCATTCGGTAAAGAGGCATACATACTCAGCATTGGCCCCAATCCAAAACCTAGCATACCCGTAATCAGAAAGACAATTCCGATACCTGCTGTAGAATTAGCAAAACGTGGTAATACAAACATGGCGATTACCATGCCCCCAATGACACATACCAAATAAGTCATCGGCGGCATATTCATAAACATTGAAATAGCAGCAGTAAGGCCACTAAATAATAATGTCAGGGATAACAGCATGTAAGTGTTACGTAGCACTTTGTTAGTCGCCAAAGTAGATGAAGACCTTCGAGCAACTGTTGAATAGTTTTGATTCATTATGAAATAGCCCCCAAATAAAGATTAAATACCAAACTATATACTAACCAACAATAAGACTGATATAACTCATCTATAGTTCAAAGCATATCATGAAAACGCACGTGTTTTCACTAAGCTATATAATTCTCTTTTTGAAAATCATAAATTACACTCTTATTTGATTACACTAATCTTCTGTAATTTTTGCTAACGTTAAGTTGTAAACAAGATAAAATCCGCCTCGCTCTATCAATGTAATATTTAAATTAACTAAGCCTACATCAAAATTTGCAATACCTGAATAATTAATACGTTTCTCACCTACTAATGAGAATGTGCTTACCGTACGTGAAAAATTAATTTCCTTGATTGATTGGAAGCGACCAAAACTGCGGTAGAAATTCATCAGCTTATCCAGTTGTTCACCACTCACTGCTTGCTTGGCTTCGGGTGCCAAATGAGCCAGAAGTACTCGTTTATCCCAGCTAGAAATTTCAGTTAGTATTTGAGCAACAGCAGGCTCTGCACTTTTGCTGTAATAATCTTTTTCTCGATTAGTATAAAAATATAACATAACAACCAATGTCATTAATATGGCTATGATGATGCGTAATGTATGAGTTTGCATAAATTCTGAATTATAAAATCATTTGACTATAAATTATTTTCTTCCCAAAGATCACTATTTAGCCAACTTCTCGGTAAAGCAATGCCAAAATGCTGGTAAGTAGCTGGAGTTGCCATACGTCCTCTCGGGGTGCGTTTCAGAAATCCTTGTTGAATCAAATAAGGTTCCAGCACATCCTCAATCGTGTCACGCTCTTCACTAATTGCCGCCGCGATATTATCAACCCCAACAGGACCACCACTGAATTTTTCCAATACTGCTAACAACAGTTTTCTGTCCATAATATCCAATCCTATCGCATCCACATCCAGCATATTCAGAGCTGCATCAGCTACTGAATAAGTAACATTTCCATCGGCTTTAACTTCAGCGAAATCTCGTACACGGCGTAGTAATCGGTTAACAATACGCGGAGTGCCACGCGATCGACGAGCAATCTCGAATGCTCCATCGGCAGATATTTTTACATTCAACAGTCCCGCAGAACGGATAACAATTTTACTTAGTTCTTCCGGAGTATAAAATTCCAGTCGTGAAACTATTCCAAAGCGATCACGTAGCGGATTAGTAAGCATCCCCGCGCGCGTGGTAGCACCAACCAAAGTGAATGGTGGCAAATCCAATTTTACAGAACGCGCCGCCGGCCCTTCACCAATCATAATATCCAGTTGATAATCTTCCAATGCTGGATAAAGAATTTCCTCCACCACTGGAGAAAGGCGATGAATCTCATCAATAAACAAAACATCATTGGGTTCAAGATTTGTCAGTAATGCAGCTAAATCACCTGGGCGCTCCAGAACTGGACCAGAAGTTTGACGCAAATTAACTCCCATTTCTCTGGCAATAATGTGCGCGAGTGTAGTTTTACCTAGACCTGGAGGACCAAATAACAAAACATGGTCAAGCGCCTCGTGTCGATTTCTAGCTGCTTCAATAAAAATCTGCAACTGCCCACGAATTTTTTCCTGACCTACATATTCTTCTAGTTGTTTAGGACGTAACGCACGTTCCAGAATTTCTTCTTGGGATGATGAAGACGCTGCAGTAATCAATCGATCGGTTTCAATCATTAAATAATCCGGCTTGTATTCCTGCTACTTTTCCTTTGATAATAGTTGCAAGGCTTGACGTATACCATCAGATACAGTCGCATTTACCGAGATTTGCTTGATAACCCAACCAACTTCACGGTCATTGTAGCCCAATGATAACAATGCATTAAGTATGTCGTTCTCATTACTGGGCGTAGTTCTGGTTTGATCTAAATCAATAACTGCAGAGTCCAGTTTATCGCGCAATTCTAATAATAAACGCTCGGCCGTTTTTTTCCCAATACCTGGCACTCTAATAAGTCGTGCACTATCTTGTATCTCTATAGCATGATGCAAATCAGACACGCTCAAACCCGATAAAAGAGCTAATGCAGTTCTCGCGCCTACTCCGGAAATTTTTACCAACTGACGAAAAGTCCGACGTTCTGATTCTGTTGCGAAACCGAATAATAGATGTACATCTTCACGTATCACAAGATGTGTATACAATGTCGCTTGCACTCCAATTGCGGGAAGATCATAAAAGGTACTCATTGGCACATCGATTTCATAACCAACTCCCTTCACATCCAGCAAAACTTGTGGCGGATGTTTCTCAAGCAATATGCCCGTTAAGCGCCCAATCATACTAAGCGTCCTCGTTTCATACGGTATCCTGTCGTTAAAATCTTTCCCAAACCAAGTCCGCCATGAGCATGACATATAGCACATGCTAAAGCATCTGCAGCATCGGCAGTTGGATAGTTGGTCAAGTTAAGCAATCGCATAACCATCTTCTGTACTTGGTCTTTTTTTGCATGACCATTACCCACAACGGCTTGCTTTACTTGCAACGCTGTATATTCAGCTACCACTAGATTACTCATTATCGCCGCACAAATAGCCGCGCCGCGCGCTTGTCCCAACAACAATGTTGATTTAGGATTGATATTGACGAAAACTTGCTCAATGGCAACGTGTTCAGGTTGATATTGTGAGATCACTTCACTCAAGTTATTCAGAATTAGCTTGAGACGTAATGGCAGTTCGCCCTTAGACGTTTTAATACACCCACTGCTGATATAGCTTAAATTGCTTCCATTTTTATCAATTACACCAAAACCAGTAATACATAAACCAGGATCTATGCCAAGAATACGGATT
This sequence comes from Nitrosomonas sp., assembly GCA_024281695.1. Taxonomy (GTDB): domain Bacteria; phylum Pseudomonadota; class Gammaproteobacteria; order Burkholderiales; family Nitrosomonadaceae; genus Nitrosomonas. The sequence continues at coordinate 4,116 of JAMXAE010000109.1, forward strand.
TTATCACCTATCCGTATAGCTCTTACTCATCAAGAACTGCTGTAGTGTATACATTTTGCACATCATCAAGACTCTCTAAAGCATCCAGTAACTTCTGCATTTTTACTGCGTCATCGCCGGTTAAAAGCGCTTCATTACTTGGTTTCATCGTCACTTCCGCCAGTTCCGCTTTAAAGCTTGCTTTTTCCAATGCCTCTTTGACAGTTATGAATTCATAAGGAGCTGTAATTACTTCAATACTACCATCATCATTACTTATTACATCTTCAGCGCCGGCTTCCAGTGCAGCTTCTATAAGTTTATCTTCGTTGGTCCCTGGGGCAAAAACCAATTGCCCACAATGTTTAAACAAAAAACTAACTGAACCATCCGTACCTAAGTTCCCACCATATTTAGTAAAAGCATGGCGCACATCAGCCACAGTACGAACCCGATTATCTGTCATACAATCAACCATTACAGCAGCGCCTAATATTCCATAACCCTCATAACGAATCTCTTCATAATCAACACCATCCAAATCCCCACTACCCCGTTTGATTGCACGTTCGACATTGTCCTTGGGCATATTCTGGTCATATGCTTTATCCACTGCCAAGCGTAAGCGCGGATTACTATCAGGGTCCCCTCCTCCCATGCGAGCAGCTACAGTAATTTCCTTGATCAATCGCGTAAACACCTTGCCACGTTTAGCATCCTGCGCAGCTTTTTTATGCTTGATATTAGCCCATTTGCTATGACCTGCCATTTATCTGCACCCTTTACAAAAGTAGGTTGATATTACCACCTCATATCCTTTGGACAACATGCTACTGATTCTAACCAAATCTAATCCTATCTTTATCAAATTATATTTACTCAACCGTCACTGCTTTTGCCAGATTTCTTGGCTTATCAACATCAGTACCTTTCTCTAAGGCAACATGATAAGCTAATAATTGAAGCGGAATTGTATGAAGAATTGGACTCAGCAAGCCAGCATGCTCCGCTAGCCGGATGACATGCAGATTTTCACTTTGTGTTATCTGAGAATCTGCATCCGCAAACACATAGAGCTCACCACCTCTTGCGTGCACTTCTTGCAAGTTCGATTTAAGTTTCCCCAGCAACTGATCATTGGGAGCAATTGCAACAACAGGCATCTCACTATCCACTAAAGCCAAAGGACCATGTTTTAGTTCTCCTGCGGCATAAGCTTCAGCATGAATATAAGATATTTCCTTAAGCTTAAGTGCTCCTTCCATTGCAATGGGATAATGAACCCCTCGTCCGAGAAATAATGCGTGACGTTTTTGTGCAAAACTCTTAGCCCAAATCTTAACTTGCGGTTCAACTTGCAACGCATGCTGCAAAGCTACCGGTAAATGACGTAGTGCAGCGATTATCTTCTGCTCATCGCCCAAAGATAGTTTATGACGCATCTTTGCTAGTGTCACTGTCAGCAACAAGAGCGATGCTAATTGCGTAGTGAATGCTTTGGTCGAAGCCACACCAATTTCTGGACCGGCTCGAGTAAGAAAACGCAAATTTGCTTGTCGTATCAGAGCGCTCTCAGGTACATTGCAAATAGCAAGGTTATGCTGATGACCTAATTTCTTTGCGTAACTCAATGCCGCCAATGTATCTGCAGTTTCACCTGATTGGGAAATGCCAATCACTAAAGTATTCTCATCTGCGATAGGATCCCGATAGCGATATTCACTGGCTATCTCAACGTTACACGACATCCCAGCAACAGTTTCCAACCAGTATCGAGCTACCAACCCAGCATGATAGCTAGTACCACAAGCCAGAATCAGAATATGGTTGGTTTTGGAAAATATTTTCTCCGCTTCACTGCCAAATAAATTAGGTGAAATAGACTGCGCATTAAGTACCATTTCCAATGTGTTAGCCACAGCACTCGGCTGCTCAAATATCTCCTTCTGCATGTAGTGTGCATAAGGCCCCAACTCAATCGCTTCATTGGATAAGTTACTTTCGTGTATTGTACGATGAACCGCTTCACCTAGTTGATTATGCAGACAACTGACAATTCGATAACCGTGACTATTCAGTTCAGCTACATCACCTTCTTCCAAGTAAATAATATCTCGAGTAGTTTGCAACAAAGCAGAAGTATCCGATGCTACATAGGTACCATTTTTTCCCACCCCGATCAACAAAGGAGCCCCATTACGCGCAGCAATAATGCGCTCTGGATGAGCTTCTTCCATAACTGCTATTGCATAAGCACCTTGCAATTCTGCTACAGACATGCAAACTGCTTTAAATAAATCAGTCACCTGTCTAAGATTAAAAGCAACCAAATGTGCAATCACTTCGGTATCGGTATCTGACAAAAACTCGAATCCCTTATTTCTTAGATGTAAGCGTATTGCCTCGTGATTTTCTATAATCCCATTATGTACAACCGCAATTCTAGAGTCTTCCCCAGAAAAATGAGGGTGTGCATTGCGTTCAGAAGGTTCTCCATGTGTTGCCCAGCGAGTATGCGCGATACCGGCAAATCCTTCAGTTTTCTGTTGCGCTACAAGCTTACTAAGCTCCGTCACTCGCCCCGTAGTACGAACCCTTTGCAATCCATGATTGGTTACCACCAATCCTGCTGAGTCATATCCTCTATACTCTAGACGTAACAAGCCTTCCAGCAGAACAGGAACAACATTTGCATTAGCGATAGCGCCGATTATTCCACACATTTCAGGATTTTCCTCTTACAACCATACTGTTTAAATTAGAGAAAGAATTTCTCATACACTATTTATTCAATTTTGTGGGGCGTTTCCATTCCGGGTGACTTACTTGTTTGGTTCTTGACAAGGTTAACGCACCTTCTGGCGTATCTCTTGTAATAGTTGATCCGGCGCCAATTGTCGAGCCTTTAGAAATTTTAACTGGAGCAATAAGTTGTGTATCAGATCCGATGAAAACATCATCTTCAATAATAGTTTGATATTTATTTGCGCCATCATAATTACAAGTAATAGTCCCAGCACCGATATTGACATTCTCGCCAACTACAGAATCACCAATGTAGCTTAAATGATTAGCTTTACTACCCAGTGCGATCTGGCTATTTTTAACTTCAACAAAATTACCAATATGCACTTTACTGGAAAGCTTAGTACCAGGACGAATTCTGGCAAACGGGCCGATTTTGCAATTCTCACCTATTTCCGTATCTTCAATTATGCTGTAAGGAAGAACGACTGATCCTGCAGCCACAGTTACATTGTTTAATATACAATTTGGCCCTATCTGAACATGATCACTTAGCTTCACATCCCCTTCAAAAATGCAATTAATATCGATTTCGACATCAAGTCCACAAACTAGCTTTCCTCGTATATCTATTCGTGCCGGATCCGCCAAACCGACACCCAAATCAAGTAGTTTATTAGCATATTCCTTTTGATAAATCCGCTCAAGCTCAGCCAATTGACGTTTATTATTAACTCCCATTATTTCCCAGAGATTCTCTGGTTGCGAGGACACAACATAAATACCTTGTTTAACAGCCATCTCAATAATATCCGTTAAATAATATTCATGCTGCATATTATTATTTTGAAGTTTTGGCAACCAACCATGTAGGTGAAGATTGGGAATAAGCATGACCCCGGTATTAATTTCATTGATACTCTGCTGCTCAATATCAGCATCTTTTTGCTCAACGATGGCCTCAATCGCCTTCGTTTCTGGATTACGCACAATCCTACCGTATCCGGAAGGATCTTCAACCATTGCAGTTAGTAATGCGCAATAATTTTCCTGCGATTTCTTGATGAGTTCCCGAATGGTATCAATACCAACTAATGGTACATCTCCATATAACACCAGCGTCAAGCCATCTTTATCAAGATGAATTTGAGCTTGCTTCAATGCATGTCCTGTGCCAAGTTGTTCTTTCTGCATCACCCACACTAAATCCTCACCAACAATTGACTGCTGAACTATCTCACTACCATAACCGATGACTACGCAAATTTTGCTTGGTAATAACAACCTAGCTGTATTAATTACATGCAAAAGTAGCGGTTGACCTGCTAAATTATGCAGCACTTTAGGTAGAGAAGATCGCATGCGCTTTCCAGCGCCTGCTGCGAGAATTACAACATTAAGATTTGACACAATATTGAAATTCTTTTTTAAGTGTTGATGATTGAGTTAGCACTAATTACTCCCAATTAATTGATCGAATTTAATCAATCTATAAAAAGTAAGAATCGGCAATTGTAATTCGATACTGAATTTTTTTAAACATCTCACAATCTTTGGTCTGTGCATATTCAAGGTAAATTCCAAATAAAGGATACAAAAAAGGCGACATACGTCGCCTTTTTTGTATCCTTTATGCTAATTAATGTCCACGTTTCCTTAACTTATCAATCGCGGCCAATTGTGCCATGGCTTCTATCAATTCAGCTTGCGCTTTTGCATAATCCAATTCTGATTCTTTATTTTTCATAGCCTCTTCTGCAGCTTTTTTTGCTTCAATAGCTTTGGCTTCATCGAGATCATGACTGCGCACAGCGGTATCTGCTAAGATGGTTACAATATCAGGTTGAACCTCTAGCATACCTCCAGACACGTATATAAGTTCTTCTTCTTTTAATTGCGCTTTGATACGCACCATCCCAGATTTTATTTTTGTCAGCATCGGAGTATGACGTGGATAAATGCCTACTTCACCCATTTGTGCAGGTGCAACTAGAAATTCCACTGGACCGGAATAAATAGATTCTTCAGCACTAACGATATCAAGATGAAAAATAGTTCCCATTGATATTTTCTCTAAATTTATTGAAGGGTTTTAGCTTTCTCAACGGCTTCTTCAATGCTACCTACCATGTAAAACGCCTGCTCTGGTAGTTCATCATATTCACCTTCAACGATACCTTTAAAACCTTTGATTGTATCTTTCAGTGATACATATTTTCCTGGAGATCCGGTAAAGACTTCAGCAACGTTAAATGGCTGTGATAAGAAGCGCTGGATCTTTCTTGCGCGACTAACTGCCAGTTTATCTTCAGGTGATAATTCATCCATACCTAAAATTGCAATGATGTCTCTCAATTCTTTATAGCGTTGTAATGTTTGTTGCACTGCACGTGCAGTATTGTAGTGCTCATCACCTACAACTTGTGGGTCAAGCTGGCGTGAAGTTGAATCAAGCGGATCTACAGCAGGATAAATACCTAACGACGCAATATCACGAGACAATACGACGGTAGCATCCAAGTGGCCGAAAGTTGTTGCTGGAGATGGATCGGTTAAGTCATCAGCTGGAACATAAACGGCTTGTATTGAGGTAATTGAACCAGTTTTAGTCGAAGTAATACGTTCTTGCAAACGTCCCATTTCTTCAGCTAGTGTTGGTTGATAACCCACAGCTGATGGCATACGTCCTAATAATGCCGATACTTCGGTTCCTGCTAAAGTATACCGGTAAATATTATCGACAAAAAATAATACATCTCGACCTTCATCACGGAATGACTCTGCCATTGTCAAACCCGTTAGTGCAACTCGTAAACGATTTCCCGGTGGCTCATTCATCTGACCATAAACCAGTGCAACCTTATCAAGAACTTTGGATTCTTTCATCTCATGATAAAAGTCATTTCCTTCCCGTGTCCGTTCACCCACACCTGCAAATACAGAGTACCCACTGTGTTCAATCGCGATATTACGAATCAGTTCCATCATATTAACGGTTTTTCCAACACCAGCACCACCAAATAGTCCGACTTTTCCACCTTTTGCAAACGGGCAAATCAAGTCAATCACTTTAATGCCGGTTTCTAATAATTCGGTAGATGCTGACAATTCATCAAACGCAGGTGCTTCTCGGTGGATAGACATATTTTGTTCTGCACCAATTTCACCCATTTCATCAATTGGTCGACCTAGAACATCCATAATACGTCCCAATGTCTTGGTTCCGACGGGTACAGTAATCTGCTTACCGGTATTTTTGACCATCATTCCACGGCGCAATCCATCAGAAGATCCCAGTGCAATTGTACGCACCACGCCATCGCCCAGTTGTTGTTGAACTTCCAGTGTAAGCTCAGAACCTTCCATTGTTAACGCATCATATACTTTTGGGATGGATTCACGTGAAAATTCCACATCAATCACTGCACCAATACACTGAACAATTTTTCCTTGACTCATCGTTGTTCCCTAACTAAATACTAAAAATGTTTTAAACAGCCGCCGCGCCGCCGACAATTTCCGACAATTCCTTGGTAATCGCTGCTTGTCGAGATTTGTTGTAAATCAATGTTAACTCATCAATGACACTTCCTGCGTTATCAGATGCAGCCTTCATCGCCACCATCCTCGCGGACTGTTCTGATGCCATATTCTCAGTGACGGCCTGATATATCAACGCTTCAACATAACGTACCATAATATCGTCTATAACAGGCTTTGCTTCTGGCTCATAGATATAATCCCATGTAGCCTTCGGTTTATCGCTAGCTTGTTCTTCTTTCTGCATACGTTCATCTGTCAATGGAAGCAACTGCTCCATTACAGGCTCTTGCTTCATTGTATTGAT
>JAMXAE010000110.1 GCA_024281695.1 Nitrosomonas sp.
AATTTTTTCTATTTTTAAATCATTAATCTATATTCTGCATTGCTATATCTGATAAGAAAGTAAAGCTATTATCAATTCTAGGAAGAAGATTCTCGAATATGTGTGATCAATGCGAGCAGGTAAAAAAAAGTCAGAATGAGAATGCCACTATATGCACAAGCAAACGAATGTTTTTCAAGTTATCAGTAGCGTCTGCTTTAAGCTTAGGAATAGTTAATAGAGGGATTGCAGCAACGACTGAAAATGTAACTGTTAAAGCTAATTCCATAATTCCGCCTAAACCTGAAAATGTGTTAACTCCTGATCAAGCATTAGAAAGATTAATGCAAGGTAATGAGCGTTATGTTTCAGGAAAATCCAAGCCATTGGATTTTCATGATATTCAATTGTCGTTAACCGCGGGTCAGAACCCCTATGCGACCATACTGGGTTGTTCTGATTCAAGGGTTAGTCCTGAACATTGCTTTGATGAGGCGCAAGGAGATTTGTTTGTGGCACGCGGTGCGGGTAATTATCTGACAAATGATAACGTGGCTACTCTGGAATATTCGGTTGCTGTATTAAATACCCCATTGATTATGGTTCTTGGCCATGAAGGCTGCGGCGCGGTGAAAGCAGCTGTTGATGCAGTTGATCATCACAAAGACTTTCCAGGGCATATTCAATTATTAGCCAGTGCCATCGCTCCCGCAGTGAGGGCTGTGAGCGATACATCAAGCAGTCGCTTGATTAATGTAACAAAGATGAATGTCATTATGACGGTTGAAAGACTGAGGACCAAGACACCTATTTTGGATTTTTATCATGATCATAAAAGGATTCGCGTTGTAGGTGGGATATATCATTTGGATACCGGTAAAGTTGAGCTTGTAGCTTAGTTTTTTGTAGATCTGGATTTGCTACAAATCAGAATAATATGTTTCTTTTCAACACTTAATTCTTACAGGCGGGCAAATAGAGCGGCATCACCTTGAAGCGGAGCTATGCCAAGGAAGATAAAGAATTGCACTGTAAAGCCCGTGGTTATGCCCATGCCAGGTAATTTCGTCGCATGCGCAAACCGCTAAATGTCAATGCAGATGCTTGGTATCGTGCCGCGAGGGATCGAGAGAAAGCTGGCGGCGGTAGAGCTGGAGTATTCCGCATTACTACAATCTATGAGCACGCTGCTGGAGAGCGCGCAGCGGATCGACAAGCGGCACCGAAAGATAAAAACAAATTCTACGGATGAGCCCCAGAAGTCGAATGCATCGGCAAGGGCAATGAGGGCAAGCTGCACGAATTCGGCGTTAAAGCCAGCATTGTGATCACGCACAAGAGGAGGCCTAACGGACGGTGCTAAAACCTTCTTTGGCAATGCCCCATATCTTTCATAAACAACTCACACAGCGCAGATTTTATTCGAACACGCAGGATCAGCGCTGCAGCAAATAATGGAATCAGACCGCCTGGCTACCAACGGAACAATAAGAAACTATGGTTATCCAGGTGAAGGTTGATGGTTAACCGGTTTTTAACTATCGCCTAAATAGGCCTCGATATTCTTTATCAACGTTACAGAAAGTGATTGTGGTAGGTAATGATCGGCAACTTTAGCTTCTTCTTCCAAAATGATTAAACGTTCATACTTTTCTTGGCTGGCTGGCTGGCTGGCTGGCTGGCTGGCTGGCTGGCTGGTTTTTGGGCGATATGTCAATACACCAGCTCAAAAGGGGGGGGCATGTTTTCATTGTGAGGGGCGCGGATAAACTGCTTATAGAGCTGGAAGCACTTTAAAACTGCGGCTCGGTCAATTATTGCCGTTTTAGGTTGCATCAACCTAACTTGACAACGCTCATGCTATTGTATTCAAAGGTATTCCTTAAGCCGTTGTCTTCCGGGCGGGAGTCAACTTAGTTGTAGTTGCGATGTAAATCTTCAGTCCGCGAAAAGATGCCATTAACCCTTATGGCAGTCATCAAGGCATCATCGTTCGGAGCGGCCGGTCCGCAAAATATCAGCCGGCAATTTGCTGTTAATGAGGACTTGTCGTGGGATACAGTGGGCGGCTTGATTCTGATTCGAACTGTTATTGTACTGAAAGCGGGCTTTGGCGACGGTGACAATGGGATATGATTCGGGGCGGATAATTTTTTTGGCCGCCATCAGGTAGAGGATACTCAAAGTTTCACCGACTAATTCCTTGCGTAGCTTTTCATGTTCCTGAGCATCACTTATTAGATTTCTCGTAAGAGGAATGTTGGCTTTAATAAATTCAGACCAGGGATGTATACGGCTCATAGACTCATCTCCATTAAATTATTGGTAAGTGGAATGGCGGCATTGTTCAGTTCCCCCGTCGACAATAGCAGAAGACTTGTAGTATATTTGCGGCCGTGTATAAGAAAAATAAGCGTCCTTTCTTCTAAGGCTCATTATACGCAAGCCAGATGCTGAGGAAAATATGCTGTTCAATCATTACAGAAGCACTTGATTTTACTTAAAGTCTCAATAAAATCCTGGTAATTAAAAGCATTCTGTTTTTCAGGCGGGAAGGCGCTTAAATCCAAGCAACATGGTCAGTTCAATCAAAAAAGATCTGAAAAAACGGACTGGAATCAGATAGGATCGAAGAGACTCTGCAAACAATCGAGTCTGATCGTTCGCAGTAACAGCATTAAATCTGACGGGTTGAAGTTCCATCCGGGGAGTTGTCCGTTTGCTCCGGTAGCACGAGGAAGCGGTGCCTTGGGAATACGGGGTCGTAAGTCTCCCTACAGCTACTGAATTTACAGATCATTACTGGCTTGGAGTCGTGGGGGTACTTAAATATTTACTCAAATAAGCGTTGTCCGACTGATAAACCCACTTATTCAACAATAACCGCGCAGCAACAATAACCTCCGATGCGACCATTCCCAACGGCCCATGATTCTGCCGCAATAATTGATCCGCCGCTGCGCCATGCAGATAAACCGCCAACAGGAGTGCATGATCCAGACTCAAGCCTTGCGCGATCAGTGCACCGATCATTCCAGACAAGACATCGCCGGTGCCGGCAGTGCTCAGTCCGGGATTGCCGCTGGTGTTCAAATAGCGTTTCCCGTCGGGGAAACAGCAAATACTGCCGGCACCTTTCAGCACAACATAGCAATTAAACTGTTGTGAGATCTGGTAAACCGCATTCATGCGATCATTCTGCACCGCGGCGGTATCGGTCTTTAAAAGACGGGCTGCTTCAGTGGGATGAGGGGTTAAAATAGCCGGAGCTCTGCGTTGATGGAGTTTTTTTGCCAGATGTGGATGCCAAGCGATCAAATTTAACGCATCGGCATCCAGCACCAATGTCAGTTCGGTATTGAGCGCGCATTCGAGCCAGGATAGCGCTTCCGGTTCGTTACCCAGACCGGGGCCGGCTACCAGACAATTCATATGCTTTAGTTTGAATAGTTCGGGAGGAGAGCGTAACATTAATTCAGGTTGCAAAAAATCAACAGGTGGCGCGGAACGTGTTAGTAAGCCAAGATAGACGCGCCCGGTACCAAGATGAAGGGCCGACCGGCCAGCGAGCAGCACCGCACCCACCATACCGTTGGAACCACCAAGAATGGCGAGACTGCCGAAAGTTCCTTTATGGCTATTGGCCGATCGAGGAGAGGGTAGCACTGATTGCGCCAGTTTCCGATTAAGCAGCCAAGTATGTGGTGTTGGCGGTGAAGTGAGTTGAATACCCAAGTCGCGTAGTAAAACGGTACCGCTGCATTCCGGTCCGAAGTTGGTGAACAGACCCGGTTTTAATCCAATAAAGGTTACGGTTATGGTGGCGCGGATCGCGGTGCCATAGATGCAACCGTCATCACTGCCGAGTCCGGAAGGGATATCCAGCGCGAGGATGGGGATATCCAATTGATTGACGATATTCACCCATTCGCGGTATTTGCCCTCGAGCGCGCGATTCTGAGTTTGATCCAGACCGATACCGAACAAGCCGTCGATGATGATATCCCAGCTCTGATCAATGGAAATGTCGGTGGAAATCTCGCCACCAATATCGAGCCAGGCTTGGATTGCGTGCTTGGTATCCCTTGATACACGATTATGGTCCCCGGTAAATACCATCGTAACTGTATTTCCCCATTCTTTTAAATAACGTGCGACTACGAAGGCATCGCCACCGTTATTGCCGGGACCGGCTAGAACCAATACGTGCTGGCGACAACCCTTGAGCCATTGTTCACGGGCTACTTGTGCCGCCGCTAAGCCGGCTTTTTCCATTAAATGCGGAGGATGGGGCAGTATTGCTGCTTGGCGCTCGATTTCACGTATTTCAGTGGTCAAAAAAATGGGATCGGGATTTGTCATATTTCTTCCATTTACTGGATGATCAACGATAAGTATATCTTCTCGTGTAAAATTGCAATCTTTAATTAACTGCCTTATTTCCCTCATGCTCCAATTTCGCGGTGGACCTGCGCTTTCTCGGTTTCGTCTGGAAAAATTACTCGAAGAAATTAAGTCGCTGCATTTGCAAGTGACAACGATTCATACTGAATATTGGTATTTTTGTTCAGTAACGCGCAATCTGCAAGATGATGAATTGGGTGCGCTCAAAAAATTGCTAAATTTTGATCCGACACTGGAAAATAATCGCCCTCTGGACGAGTTTCTTTTAGTGTTGCCGCGCCTAGGCACCATTTCTCCATGGTCTAGTAAAGCAACAGATATTGCACATCATTGTGGATTGACCGTCGTTGAACGCATAGAACGGGGTATCGCGTTTTATATTCAATGTGACAAAAAACTTTCTGCAGAAGATAAAGTATGTCTAGGAACATTCATTCACGATCGGATGACTGAAGCCGTTTTTGCGTCATTCGACGATGCGAACAAGTTATTTCATCATTTTGCACCGAAACCGCTCAATACCATCGATGTGCTCGGAGGCGGTATTGAGGCGTTATTCCAGGCTAATCAAATTATGGGGTTGGCGCTGTCGTTTGATGAGATCGAGTACCTGATGCACCATTTTAAACAAATGGTACGCAATCCAACCGATGTGGAATTGATGATGTTCGCGCAAGCCAATTCCGAGCATTGCCGCCATAAAATTTTTAATGCGGATTGGATTGTGGATGGGAAAGCGCAAGAAAAATCGTTGTTTGCCATGATACGCAATACGCACCAAGCGCATCCGCAAGGTACGCTGGTGGCTTATGCGGATAATTCCAGCATCATTGAAGGCGCCGAGATCGCCCGATTTTATCCGGGTGATCAATGCGAGTATGGCTATGCACGCGAACAAACCCATTTGTTGATGAAAGTGGAAACGCATAATCATCCGACCGCCATTTCGCCTTTTCCGGGAGCTGCAACTGGTGTTGGCGGAGAAATTCGCGATGAAGGCGCAACCGGACGAGGCGCCAAGCCCAAAGCTGGCTTAAGCGGTTTTTCAGTATCCAATCTGAACATACCGGGTTATCGGCAGCCGTGGGAAAGCAGCGCGGCTATTGCCGCGGAAACTCAGTCGACCTATGGGCGGCCTGGGCGTATTGCATCTGCTTTGCAAATTATGCTGGAGGGCCCCATTGGCGGCGCAGCGTTCAATAATGAATTTGGGCGGCCTAATCTGGCCGGCTATTTCCGTACGTTTGAGGAGCGGGTTGCCGGCGAGATGCGCGGCTACCACAAGCCGATCATGCTGGCAGGTGGCATGGGACAGATTTCGGCCAAACATGTGCGCAAAGAAAAATTTCTTTCCGGTACCTTATTAATACAACTGGGTGGTCCAGGCATGTTAATCGGATTGGGCGGCGGTGCTGCTTCCAGTATGGATACCGGCACCAACCGGGAAGCATTGGATTTTGATTCGGTGCAACGAGGCAATCCCGAAATGGAGCGGCGCGCTCAGGAAGTGATCGATCGTTGCTGGCAATTGGAGAGAAGCGGTATTGGCAACCCGATTCTGTTCATTCATGACGTCGGAGCGGGGGGCTTATCCAACGCTTTTCCGGAGTTGGTGCACGACTCGGGCCGAGGCGGGCGCTTTAATCTGCGCGATATTCCATCGGAAGAATTCAGCATGTCGCCGATGCAAATCTGGAGTAACGAAGCGCAGGAACGCTACGTGCTGGCAATTAAACCCGAGTCATTGGGATTGTTTCAAAGCATTTGCGAGCGTGAGCGTTGTCCGTTTTCAGTAGTCGGTGAAGCTACGCTGGATGAACAACTGGTGGTGACTGATCGGCAGTCATCGACGCCGCCGGTGGATATGGCGCTGTCTGTTTTGCTTGGCAAGCCTCCAAAAATGACTCGTAATGTGGTGCATGGCGACAAAATATTACCCGCACTGGACTTTTCCGATGTGAATTTGACCCAAGCGGCTTACTGGGTTTTGCGCTTGCCGGCGGTGGCGGATAAAACCTTCCTGATTACGATTGGCGATCGCAGTGTCGGCGGCATGACAGCGCGCGATCAAATGGTGGGTCCCTGGCAGGTTCCCGTTTCTGATGTGGCGGTGACGGCCATGGGTTATCAGACCTATTTCGGCGAAGCATTTGCCATGGGTGAGCGCACGCCACTGGCTTTGATTGATCCTGCGGCTGCAGCGCGCATGGCGGTGGGTGAGGCCCTCACTAATATCGCTGCGGCGGCCATTGCCGAGATCGGAAACATCAAGCTGTCTGCCAACTGGATGGCGGCGACCGGACACCCGGGTGAGGATGCCGGTTTGTATGATGCGGTTCATACGGTGGGTATGGAGTTGTGTCCGCAACTGGGAATCAGCATTCCCGTAGGCAAGGATTCCATGTCGATGAAAACTGCCTGGGAGGAAATCGACGAAACGACCCAGACAACAATCCGTAAAGAAGTCACAGCTCCGTTGTCACTGATCATTTCCGCGTTCTCCAGTGTCACCGATGTGCGCAAAACATTGACGCCACAATTACGCACCGACTGCGGTGAAACCGAATTGATTCTGATCGATTTGGGGCAAGGACAAAATCGTCTGGGCGGTTCGGCATTGGCGCAAGTGTATAAGCAGGTTGGCAATGCAGCGCCCAACATTGATGGCGCAGAGGGGGCGCAGAAACTGAAGGCGCTGTTTGCAGTTGTTCAGCGGCTCAATCAGGAAAACAAGCTGCTGGCGTATCACGATCGCTCAGATGGCGGACTATTCATTACTTTGTGCGAGATGGCTTTTGCCGGACACTCCGGATTGACGATCAATCTGGATCAGCTGTGTTTCAATGCCTCCATCAGCGATATCGATGGCTCTGAGTTGCAACCGGACAAACTGGGCAGTCGATTTTTGGAACGCCTGTTTGCTGTGTTGTTCAATGAGGAATTGGGTGTCGTGTTGCAAATCAGCACAGCTCAGCACCCAGCGGTCATGCACATTTTGGCTGAAGCGGGACTGCGCGATATCAGTTTTGTCATCGGACAACCCAATCAAACCGATGACATTCGCCTGATGCGCAACAACAAGCCAGTATTATCAGAAAAACGCATTGATTTGCACAGAGCCTGGTCAGAGACTACCTATCAAATGCAAAAACTGCGAGATAATCCTGCTTGTGCACAGCAGGAATACGATCGTATTCTGGATAGCGCCAATCCGGGTTTGCAGGTTGCGTTGAGTTTTGCGGCTGATGAAGATATTGCCGCACCTTATATTCACACCGGAGTGCGTCCCCGCATGGCGGTGCTGCGTGAGCAAGGCGTGAACGGTCACGTGGAAATGGCTGCTGCGTTTGATCGAGCGGGTTTTTCGGCGGTCGATGTGCATATGAGCGATATCATTGCGGGTCGAGTTGTATTGCAAGATTTCAAAGGATTTGCTGCTTGTGGCGGATTTTCCTATGGCGATGTGCTGGGTGCAGGGGAAGGCTGGGCTAAATCCATTTTATTCAATGCGCGCGCACGAGATGAATTCGAGGCTTTCTTTCAGCGCAACGATACCTTTGCGCTGGGGGTGTGCAATGGCTGTCAGATGATGAGTCATTTGGCGGAAATTATCCCTGGTGCAGAACATTGGCCGCGCTTTAAGCGCAATGTATCAGAACAATTTGAGGCGCGCTTTGTCATGGTAGAAATACAGCGTAGCCCATCATTATTTTTTGATGGCATGGCAGGAAGCCGCATGCCGATTACCGTCGCTCATGGCGAGGGCAGGGTTGAATTTTCCTCCAATCAACATGACAATAGTGCCGCTTTGGTGACTGTGCGTTTTGTGGATAATTATGGGAAAATTACGGAAAATTATCCGGATAATCCTAACGGCTCGATCCAGGGAATAACCGGCTTAACTACTCCAGATGGCCGATTCAACGTGCTCATGCCGCATCCGGAACGAGTGTTTCGGGTTGTGCAACATTCGTGGCATCCACTGAAATCAAGCTTACATGCAGCGGAAGACGCTCCCTGGATGCGATTATTCAGAAATGCGCGTAAATGGGTTGGATAGCTCGTTAGTAATCATTGGGACTCCTGAAATTTAATTCAATCTCTTTTAAAGAATGAGCAGATATGACAAATTCTAGTATAAGTCGACACCACAGCGTTTTAGGTTTGATCGTTTTGCTACTCAGTCTATATGGGAGTAATGTTTGGGCTGACATTAAGCCTGCCAAAAAACCGCAATCCAAGCATTGTGTGGCCTTGGGCAATTGGGTCGTTCCCGGTATTGGTCAAACCACGCAGCAGGAAGTAATTTCGCGCGTAACGAAAGCATCGGTAGTGTTATTAGGCGAAACCCATATTAATGCGGATCATCACCGCTGGCAGTTGCAAACCCTAGTGGCATTGCATGCCGTGCGCCCCAATATGGTGATCGGTTTTGAAATGTTTCCGCGCCAGGTACAGACGGTGCTGGATCAATGGGTAGCGGGTAAGCTGACCGAGAAAGAATTCTTGAGAGCCGTTGAATGGGATCAGGTTTGGAATACCGACGCCAATCTTTATTTACCTTTGTTTCATTTTGCCCGCATGAATCATATTCCGATGCGGGCTTTGAATATCGAGACCCATCTGCGTCGTCAAGTGGCGGAAAAGGGTCTGTATGGCATTCCGGTTGAAGAACGAGAAGGACTGACGTTGCCTGCTGAACCGAGCCAAGCTTATCTGGATTATTTATTGCCAATTTATAAACAGCATGATCGTAAAGACAAACAGAAAGGGGAAACGGATCAGAGTGATCCAGATTTCAGACGGTTTATTTCCGGACAGCAATTGTGGGATCGCGCCATGGCGCAAATACTGCAACAAGCTTTGATGGAATCTACGAAATCAGAGAAACCCCTGGTAGTGGGTATTATGGGTGCTGGCCATGTGTTGCATGGTTATGGTGTTACTCATCAATTACATGATTTGGGTGTCAAGAACGTTGCTGCTTTATTGCCGTGGGATAGCGATAAATCATGTCACCATTTAATTAAAGGGGTTGCTGATGCTGTGTTTGGCGTACTGCCCCATGTTTCTGAGTCGATTCGACCACAGTTTCAGCGATTGGGAATTCGCTTCGAAATGGGCAGGGGAGGCGCTGTGGTGTTGCAGGTTGAGAAAAATAGCATTGCCGAAGCTGCCAAATTGCAGGATTCTGATGTCATCCTTGAGATGGCGGGTTTAGCAATAAAAAATACCGATGATGTGGTCGCAATCGTAAAACGTCAAGCGCCGGGAACTTGGATGCCATTAAAAATCAAAAGAGATGATCAAGAACTGCAGATCATTGCTAAATTTCCGCAATTAAGGCAGTAATTTATACTGCATTGATCGATGATAGATAATACATTATTCAGAGGTTTGTTTCTCTTCATCACTTGCTTCATCGCCCAATTCTCGGCCGCAGCAGCCATTCAGCATGGTGAAATTGATATGATGTGACGGTACGTATCGATTCCATCACTCGGTCGATCGAAGGCGAAAGCGTTGTGACAGTAAAAAGACTCAAGGAGTTGACACTGACGCTGGGCTCAGCATTCGAAGTGACCCAAGCATCCTTCAATGGCCATGCATTAGGTATCGGTCGTAAACAGCTTAATCAGCCACATGTTTGGCAGGTTCCGTTTGATTTTAGTCAGCAACATCGGCTTGAGATTCATTGGCGAGGTCAATTGGCACCACTGGATACTGCATTGGATCATCAGCAAACATTAGACAGACCCATTGCAGTTAGTAGTGAAGCTGGTACTTTTCTCCCCGATGCATCGGGTTGGTATCCACGCATTGTGGGTGAATTAGCCAGATATAAAGTCAAGCTCGAATTGCCCTCGGGGCAACGTGGTTTGGTGCCCGGTCGGTTGATTGAAGAGAACGAATCTGAGCAAGGCTACCGGGCTATGTTTGAATTTCCTTTTCCAGCCGAAGGTATTGATTTGATGGCTGGTCCTTACGTGATTGAAACATTGACCCATCAAAGCATTAAGCATCAACCCATTCAATTGCGTACCTACTTTCACCCGCAGATCAAAAATTTATCGCATGATTATCTGCAGGCCGTGAAGCGCTACTTGGAAATGTATGAATCCTGGATCGGCGGGTATCCATATACCGAATTCAGCGTGGTTTCCAGTCCCACGCCGACTGGATTTGGCATGCCCACATTGACTTATCTCGGTATGAATCGCCCCGGTATTTTCGGAGATAAAATGATTTGAGAGGAGGAAGAGATGAAGAACCAAATCAGTTATTCACC
>JAMXAE010000111.1 GCA_024281695.1 Nitrosomonas sp.
ACCGTATCGATAAAGCGCTCGGCTTCGATACGTTCGCGCAGATACACATGGATCAAGCGTTCGATAACTTCCGGCACTTGATGAAAGGTAAACGACGGGCCGATGATTTTGCTGATCGAACTGTCGTTGCCTTCCGCACCGCCGATCGATACCTGATACCACTCGTCGTGATCTTTCTTTTCCACGCCGGTGATGCCGATATTGCCGATATGATGCTGTCCGCAGGCATTGACGCAGCCGGAGATATTCAGCGTGATTTCGCCGATATCGTATTGATAATCCAGATCCTCGAAACGTTCGGCAATCAGCTTCGCCAGCGGTATCGAGCGCGCATTCGCCAAGGTGCAGAATTCCGCACCCGGGCAACTGATAATGTCGGTCAGCATGCCGATATTCGGTGTGGTAAATTCATGCACACTGGCTTCCTGCCATAGGCTGATCAAATCTTGCTGCCGCACGTCCGCCAGCACCAGGTTTTGTTTGTGCGTAATGCGCAATTCGCCGAAGCTGTAGCGATCCGCCAAACCGGCAACTGCGTCCATTTGCTCCGCCGTGGCGTCGCCCGGCGCATTACCCGGTTTTTTCAATGACAATACCACAATGGCATAGCCCGGCACGCGATGCGGCTTGACGTTATGCGCCATCCAATTGGAGAAAGAACGGCTATCCGCCTTGAATTCATCCAATCTCGAATCATGATCGGGCAATATTTCATACGCCGGATCGGTAAAGAACGACGCGACGCGCTTAACTTCTTCACTGGTCAGCGTGCCCGGACCATCTTTGAGATCCGTCCAATCGGCTTCCACTTGGCGGCGGAATTCGTCGATTCCCAGCGCCTTGACCAGAATCTTGATACGCGCTTTATATTTGTTATCGCGACGACCATACTGGTTATACACGCGCATAATCGATTCGATGTAAGTCAACACATGCTGCCATGGCAGGAATTCGCAAATCTCGCTGCCGATGATCGGGGTGCGCCCCAATCCGCCGCCGACCAGCACGCGAAAGCCGATCTCGCCTTGCGTGTTTTGAATGATCGACAAACCGATGTCGTGCGCGTAAACCGCAGCGCGATCTTCTTTTGCGCCGCTGATGGCGATTTTGAATTTGCGCGGCAAATAGGCAAATTCCGGATGGAATGTGCTCCACTGGCGCAGGATTTCCGCGTAAGGACGCGGATCGACGATTTCATCGTGCGCCACCCCGGCGTATTCATCTGACGTGATGTTGCGGATACAGTTGCCGGAAGTCTGGATACCGTGCATTTCCACCGAAGCCAGATCCGCCAGAATATCCGGCGTATCCTCCAGCTTTAACCAGTTGAATTGAATATTCTGGCGCGTGGTGAAGTGACCGTAGCCACGATCGTATTTGCGCGCGATATGGGCGAACATGCGCATTTGCTGCGACGATATCAAGCCATACGGCACCGCAATGCGCAGCATGTAGCCGTGAATTTGCATATACAGGCCGTTTTGCAGGCGCAAAGGCAAAAATTCCGCCTCTTTCAATTCGCCGGAAAGTCGGCGGCGCACCTGATCGCGGTACTGCCTGACGCGCTCATCCACGATGGTTTGGTCATATTCATCATAGCGATACATAGTGGTTTTTCCTTGCTATTGATCCGGAATTTAAGTACGTAGCGGGATTATTCACCGCTATACCGCTTTGATACCGGTAATTTTAATGCCGCATCGAGCGGAAATTTGGCGCCATATTTCATGATATGGTCGACATCGTCGTCTTCGTCATGCCGTAATGCCATGCCGATGTAAGCGTGCTCACCGGTTTCTCCCACTACAATGCCAATACGCCCGCCACAACCGTTAAACCAAGTTACTTGTTTCGGTTTATTCTCAATATTCGTACTCATCCATTGTCCTTGTTTCATTTTTAGCGTTGCTGTTTATTTTTAATTATTCCAGCACGCAATCATCTACTTACTTCATATCGCCTGCACTCGAGGCTGAAAAACCGCAATCCGGTATTCTATCAAAAAAACTTCGCGGTAATCGTTCTGTCGGTCTTGATATAAAAAGTTTGCATCATTACTTTTTAGCGGCAAGCATAATATCAATACTGATTTATAATTCAAAATAATATTGTGTTAGATTTATATAACCGTACATTATTAACTTCTTATCGTTCTTTCGTAACCCATGAAACTACAGCAACTTCGATATCTTTGTGAAACCGCGCATCAGAATATGAATTTATCCAGAGCTGCCAAAGCATTACATACTTCGCAGCCAGCCATTAGCAAGCAAATTCAGATGCTCGAGGAGGAACTCGGGGTGGATGTTTTTTTGCGTAACGGCAAGCGCGTCGTCGGCATCACGCAACCGGGAAAACTCATCATCGAGACGGCAATGCGCATGCTTCGCGATGCCGATAATCTTAAGAAAATTGCCAAGGAATTTTCCAACGAAGCCAGCGGCACGCTGACCATCGCAACAACGCATACACAAGCGCGTTATGCCTTGCCGCCGGTTATTCAGCGATTTACCGCACGTTACCCGAAGGTAAAACTGATTCTGCGGCAAGGCAGTCCGATGCAAATCGCAACATTAGTAACATCAGGCGAAGCGGATCTTGCAATCGCAACCGAAGCGATCGAGCAATTCCACGAACTCGTAATGCTGCCGTGCTACCAGTGGAACCGCTGCATTGTCGTGCCGCCCCGGCATCCACTGCTGAAACAAAAGAAACTGACGTTGGAAGCGATCAATCAATATCCGATCATCACCTACGATTTCGCCTTTACCGGACGCTCGAAAATCAATCAGGCATTTGCCGATCAGGGGTTGGAACCGAACGTCGTGCTGACCGCAATCGACTCGGACGTAATTAAAACCTACGTGGAATTGGGGTTGGGCGTCGGCATCCTGGCGAATATGGCATTCGATGCCAAACGCGACAAACATCTCAGGGCCATCGATGCGAGCCACCTGTTCGAATCCAGCACGACCCGCATCGGCATTAGCCGCAACAGTTATTTGCGCGGCTATATTTTTGATTTCATCGAAATGTTCGCGCCCCATTTGGATCATGCGACGGTTCAGGCCAAGCTGGAAGGAAGCAAGTCCGGCGGCGCGGAAAAAAATTAGACCGACTGGTTAAATTCCAATCGATTGATTTTCAATCATAGCATTACAAAAATGTAATCTGGATGTCATGTTGCTGTTCGTGTGGCGGCTTTATCATTAATGGATGATCATGGTTTGCATATTTGAAACTGTGTCTACGATTGTCTTAAAAATCATTATGCAGCCCTGGAGTTATGCCGGTTCAATTTTCTGTTGTTATCCCCACACTTAATGAGTGTGAAAATATAAATCCGCTCTTGATTCGTTTGTTTGCACAGAATTTGAATCCGGATAATTTTGAAATTATTTTTGTCGACGATGGCTCAATTGATGGTACAGCGGATAAGATAAAAGCATGGGCGCGCGATTCTAATGTCCGCTTGGTTGAACGTAAGCAAAAGCCGGATCTAACCGCTTCAATTCTGGCAGGGGTTGCTGCAGCGAAAAGTGACCTAATCGTTGTGATGGATGCTGACCTTAGTCACCCACCGGAGAGAATTTCTGCATTAGTAACTCCTATACTTGAAGGTCATTACGATGTGGTTGTCGGCAGTCGTTACGTTCAAGGCGGAGGAACAGAAAACTGGCCGTTTTATCGCCAACTACTATCTCGAGTAGGAGGATGGCTTGCTCAGCCGATTTGCGATGTCAACGATGCCACATCCGGGCTGTTTGCATTTCGTCGCGAATTAGCTGCAACCATCTCAAATAATGCGAAAGGTTACAAGATTTTGCTCGAACTGCTGATGGCTAATTACGGTAAATTGCGTATTAAAGAAATACCCATCAATTTTCATGATCGTACACACGGCAAATCCAAATTATCTTTTTCACATCAATTAGCTTATCTTGAGCGGCTGATTGCACTGGCGGGGGGTACAGCAACGTTAAATACAGCCGGTCGTTTTGCCGCGGTCGGATTGTTTGGCGTGTTTATTGATGCTGCGGTATTTCAATGGATGATCAGTCTCGGAGCCGGCTTGGCAGCGGCTCATTTCCTAAGTTTTTTTGCGGCCGTTTCCGTCAATTATGCGCTTAATTCCAAATGGGCGTTTCGCGAGTACCAGAGCGGCAACTTCTACTGGCAACAGTTCGGTCGCTTCCTAACGGTTGCCGTGCTGGCGCTGTTGCTTCGCGGGGGCGTGCTGGCGTTTCTGGTGTATGTATTTCATATATCGCCACAACTGGCAATTTTTCCGGCGATCGTCGCTACCGCAGCAATCAATTACTTAGGATCGGCATTTTACGTTTTTCCCAATAAAGAGAATCCACCGCTGCAAGAAATTCGTTGGCGCACTGCCACGATTGGTATTGTAATTTTTATTTTATTGCTGCGTCTGATTTATTTCGGTTTGGCGCAACTCATACCGGATGAAGCTTACTACTGGCAATATGCGCAGCACATGGATTTAAGCTTCTACGATCATCCTCCCATGGTGGCTTGGCTAATTTGGCTTGGTACAGAGATTCTGGGACATAATGAATTCGGTGTTCGAATCGGAGCGTTGCTTTGCGGTTTGGTGACGATGGGGTATCTCTATGCATTGGCCCTTAACTTGTATAACAAATCCGTTGCAATGCGCACCCTATTACTACTGGCGGTTTTGCCCATCGGATTTGTTTCGGGTTTGTTGATGACTCCAGATGCCCCTCTTATGGCTGCTTGGGCAGCAACGCTGTATTACATGGAACGCGCATTATTAAACGAACAGCATTCAGCGTGGTTAGGTGTAGGCATTGCATTGGGTCTTGGTTTATTGTCAAAGTATTCCGTGGGTTTAGTCGGAATCGCCGCATTGGTGTTCGTTATCATCGATCCCATGGCGCGTCGCTGGCTTATTCGACCTCATCCCTATCTGGCAGTAATGATTGCGGCATTATTCTTTTCGCCGGTCATTTTGTGGAATTATGAACACGACTGGGCGTCATTTGCATTTCAATCGAATCGTCTTTTGCCAGAGCACCAGTTTTCGATGCATTATTTGATCTTGCATATTGTTATTTTACTTACGCCGATCGGTTTTTTGGCCGCCATTATCGCCTTATTCCCGATCGAAAAGCAGGGAAGTAATTATTCCAGTGAACACAGGAAGCAACGGTTCGTACAAATTTTTACCGGGGTACCGCTTCTAGTTTGCCTGGTCCTTAGTATTTTTGGAGATTTAAAATTTCACTGGACCGCACCAATTTGGTTGGCGCTATTACCGACCATAGCAGCGATGATCGCGCAAGCCGAGCAATTGGACAATTTGGCAAGACGATTCCAGGCAGCCTGGCACGTGACGATTATCGGTTGTGTTCTTGCATATTCTTTTGTATTACATTATGTGGTTCTGGGTATACCCGGCATTCCCTATGCCTGGTTTACTGAGCACTACTTTTGGCGGGAAGCTGCATCCGAAATTGCTGAAATCGTCGAGGAAGTGAAGTATCAAACTGACAAAGAACCCATTGTTGTCGGAATGAGCAAATGGTCGGTTGCTAGTGCTTTGCAGTTTTATTCTCCAGACAAATCCATGGATATACATTCTCGGAATATGTTTGGCGATAGCGGCGCTATGTATGAGTTCTGGTCACCTACACAAACACGAATTGATCGACCGGTTATCCAAGTCGGTATGAAGCCGCTGCATATAGAAAGAACACGGTCAGGCCTTGATATTCAGTCAATGCTCGATCAACCTGGTGCCATTGAGTGCCTAACCATTAAACGCCACGGTATCCCGGTGCGTCAGGTATGCTATCGAATAGCATCCGGATTCTTGGGTTACAAGATAGCAGAATCGAATCAGCAGACCGTTGAAAAAGTAACTGCATTGCCACCTATAATGTTGGAACAGACTCCAAATGCTCATTGATGATGCTAATGATTTGTTTTTTTGATCCTATTATTCTCCTGCCATCAGTATCCATAAAAGCATTCTCGATAACATACTAAAATATTTTTTTGAATAAGATGAATTTTTTCGAGAAAATTAAGCAACAAGCAAAGCATATCAAAACGGAAATTTTTGCACTTTATTTTGCCGCACGCCACCCGCTGACACCTTGGTATGCGAAATTGGTTGTCGCAGCTATAGCTGCTTACGCTCTCAGTCCCATAGATCTGATTCCCGATTTTATACCGATCATCGGTTATTTGGATGATCTTGTGTTAATTCCACTGGGTATTGTTTTGGCCATTCGGCTGATTCCGCAAGAGGTATTGACTGATTGCAGGTTGTGCGCTTCAAGTTTGACGGCACAGAAAATGCCGGTGAGTTGGATCGCCGGTGCCGTGATTATCTTTATTTGGACCGGATTGACCATATATTTCTTGCTATGGTTATTGGATTGATTTTTGATCGCTTTTTGTAATTGCTATTCTTGAATAGATTGTTTTCTAATCAATAGCACAGCAACCCTTGGAAGGGTTTTGTCAGTACCAAAGGGGACAATAGAGCAATCCAATCCCTCGCATTGCTTGTATATGCTGGAAAAAATGTCTTTTTCGCAAAAATCCCAAATTTTTGCACCGGCTCTGATTGTTTGCTCGGCTTGATTGAATGTGATCACCACCTGCGTATGCGGAGACATCATGTTAACGATACGGTTAAAAAAAGCATCCAATTCACGGGGTGGCACATGCTTTAAGACTGCAAAGCTGAAAACGAAATCTGGTTGTTGCAAAAGAACGATTTTGATTGTCGTCGGATTGATAGTGCTGAATCTCGGTTTCTTTTCTTTGAAGATTGGTGCGGGAATGAGTGCTTTTCCTATTTCGTAAAAATCGCTAACGATATCGAGTCCCAAGTATTTTTCCGATTGGAGATAACCGATAAAATGTTGTCCGACGCGTAAACTGCCGCAACCATAATCAACACAAGTATGATACGGTTTAAGTCCATACTTAATAGCCAAATCAAAATACTCCGTACCACGGGCCTGATATTCCAATGGATTCATATGCATCGAGGGTGTGGACAATGACCTTGACAAAAACTTCTTATCACCGAGAGTCTTATGTGATCCTCCTCGTCGTAACATGGAGGCAATTGATTCAGCATAAAAGTCTGAGAAACTGGCTTTCGGATGGATTAGTTTCCAACCCAGGAATCTCATATCGACCAGTAATGCAGTAATTCTCCAACCAATTCCTGTATTAAAAAATTCAAATACTCTCGCTTTTATTTTCATAAATTATTTTGTTTTGTTTGCACGGCTTGATTCTTAGTTTTTCACCGGCTGTTTTTGCAATTTCTTTCAATGATCTTTCTAAATTTGCATTCAACTGGATTTCTTTGCGTTTTTTATCTTCATCAGAGTAGTTCTTAAGCGATTTTCCGGGCACAAGTACTACTAGCTCATCTTCTTTCCAGATTTGTTGTTCACATTCTGCAACTTGAGTAGCTGTTACTTCCACTCGGACAGGTCTAAATGCCCACCCGGCAATATAGGCACCGCCCCACCACAACGGTAAGTCCGTGACAAGTTCGCTCGCTGCTGCTATCGCCATGACTCCCGGATTAAAACCGGTTGCGGCTCCGACAATAAGCGTTTCTGCTGTCATGGATAGAAGCAATCCGGTTACCCAGTACTTCCACTGAACTTTCCCATAATCGAGAATGCGGCCTGATAGCACAATATCCGCACCTGCTTGTTTACCCAGAGAAATACGCTGTGCCTTATCCATTCTGTTATGCGTATATCCTAGATCTGCGACATTGCGCTGGTATTCGTCAAATGAGACGAAGGTAAATCCTTGTTGGCGTCCTAATTGGTCAATAAATGATTTTTGTGCCTTTATTTCAACATCATTAATGAGTTGTGTTAGCAAGGCTATTTTTTCTTCAGGGAGCGGTTTTTGCTGAAAAGTTTGAAGATCTGTCGGCGCAGTCAGCGGCGCAACCAATTTCATTTGTGCGACAAGCAGTTTTATAGGGGGATCGGGTGCAGCCGCTTTTTTAAATGGCAAAATATTGCAGCCGGTTGAAATAAAAACGAGCACCAGCCACAACAAAATTGATTTTGTATCGATTGCAACGAGTTGGGTATTAATTTTTAGTTATTGCCTTGCGTGGTTTTAAATGAAATCTTTAGGATGGCTTATGATAGAGCCGTGATGAGGACATGAAGATGACGCTTGGATTACAATTTTGTCATCATTCAAATTATTGAAATAATTTGATGTTTCCCGAAAAATCGAGTTCTTGGAATTTCAGAGATGGCGATGAGAGTAGGACTTGTACTAACAACAGTGCATTTGAAAAAGAGACTGTAAAGAGATTGCTACGATAGTGTTCTTTTTGCAGGAAATTTTAGAGTCACCGTGGTTCCCTGGTGTAACTTGGATTTGATCGTTGCAGTTCCGCCGTGTATTGCGAGAATCGATTGAACGATAGCTAATCCAAGCCCGGCATTATGCAATTCCGTTGAGCGCGCCTGGTCGATACGATAAAAGCGGTCGAAAACTTTCGGCAGATGCTCTTCAGCGATGCCACATCCGGTGTCGCTGATGCAAACAAAAACGCTAAGCAAATCTGTTGAAAGAGCGACGGATAATTTGATTTTTCCACCCCTTGACGTATGTCTGATTGCGTTGGATAGCACATTGGAAACAGCGCGCCGGAAAAGAATCGGATCGGCTAACAGATTGGATTCTCCTTCGTATACCGTTGTTACGCCTTGCTCTTCAATGACCGCATCGTATGAGTCGCAAATTGCTTCCAATTCATGTCGCACATCAAGCACAATCGGTTGTAACGGTATTTGCACATTGTCTGCTCGCGCAAGAAACAACAAACTATCAATCATATGAGAAAGCTTGTTGCATTCTTCCAAGCTTGATTCTAACGTTTCGCGATATTCTTTTTCGGTACGTGCACGAACAAGCGTGACTTGTATTTCGCCCATCAAGTTATTAATGGGGGTACGAAATTCATGCGCCAGATCATCGGAAAACTGCGTGAGCCGGGTAAAAGAATCCTTTAAACGATCAAGCATTTGATTAAATGCTTCTGCAATAGTTTGCAACTCTTTAGGCCAAATCGCCGGGTCTATACGATCGTGCAGTTGGTTTGCGGTAATTCGCTCGGCCATTAATGTTATGTTTTGTAACGGCAACATACCCCGATGTGCCGCCAATGCACCAAGAATTGCTGAAAGCACAATTCCGATCGGCAAAATCAACATCAGCATGTGCTTGTATTTTGTAAGTAGCGCTTCCTCACGTGAAATATCCAGAGCAACTTGGATTACGAAAGATTGATTTGCTGTAACGTATGAGTGCATGGATAGCAAAAAGTATTTACTGGCATCTTCGGCACTCCATTTTTTGATATGCTCGATTAAATCGCCTGATTCGATTTCTGCGACAGGTTTTGAAAAAATAGAAATGGGAATTTTTTCTCCCATTCCCGATGTTTCTGCGATGACCGTACCGTTAAATTTGATCACTCGGGAAAAATATTTATAGTAGGGTTCGACTTGTTCTACTGTTACTGTACCCCGCTGAACTTCTTGTTCCAGAAGCATTAAATTCGCTTCTTTATGTTGTAATAGATTGTTTATAGTAATGGCTTTCTCAGCAAGAAATTGCTTATCTTCTTCGCGAAGATTTTTTTCCAGTACTTCGTACAAAAAAACGGTAACGCCTATTAATAAAGCCGATGCAGATAGGGTATAAAGCAATGTCAATTTGCCGACAATGGAGTTGTGGCTTGGCTTGGTTTTATCGTTCTTCAAGGACGTAACCGACACCACGCAAAGTATGGATTAATTTTTTTTCAAACGGATCATCTATTTTGCTTCGTAAACGCCGCACAGCAACATCAACCACATTGGTGTCACTATAAAAATTCATGTCCCATACTTGCTCTTCAATGACAGTTCTTGAGATTACTTCGCCCTGTCGGCGTGCAAGCAAAGAAATGAGAGAGAATTCTTTAGAGGTTAAGACGATGCGTTTACCCGCGCGCGTTACTTTGAAGCGTAATAAGTCGATTTCCAAGTCGGCTATGCGGACTACTTCAAGTTGTTGCGCCGGGTTGCTGCGTCGCAATAAAGAACGCACTCGCGCGAGTAATTCCGAAAATGCAAACGGCTTGACAAGGTAGTCATCAGCGCCTAACTCAAGCCCCTTGACTCGGTCGGCCACAGCATCTCGTGCGGTTAAAAACAATACCGGTATTGTTTTTTCGCTTTTGCGCAATAACTTGACCACTGACCAGCCATCCATCAAAGGCAGCATGACATCGACAATGATCAAGTCATAGTTTTCATTGGTGGCAAGAAATAAACCGTCTTGGCCATTGTGTGCAAGATCCACTACAAAACCGTTCTCGACAAATCCTTTTTGCAAATAAGCAGCGGTTTTTTGCTCGTCTTCTATGATAAGTAAGCGCATAACCAGAAAGTTGTGATGTTTAGAGTCATTTAAAATGAGGCTTATTCGCTTAACCTGCGGGGGATTGAAATTGGTTGGGTTGCTGCGGCGGTCTTGCCATGAAATACGATAAGTGCAATAAAAAC
>JAMXAE010000112.1 GCA_024281695.1 Nitrosomonas sp.
AGTTCAGAAAAGCTTAATTGCATCCCTCTATTCCATATCTATCAATATGGTGTATTTTATCAAAACTCTGCACGTCAAATCGATTCGATCGAATTGATCAGCACTTCCCTAAGTAAAAAACGGAGGTTTATTCGCCTCCGTTCAGGATTGAATGCTAATTTTTAGAACTGCTATAAGGGAAGAAGGATTACACCTATAAGACTACACTTACCTGAAAATGCTGTGTGCGTCGAATCGTCAGTAATCCATAATTGAACATCTTTCTGAGATTCATGTGCTTGCAACAACATAGTCAACATAGATCTATTTGGGTCATCAATTTTTTTTGTGGTGATATAGTTTGTATTGCATTGCACACCGGCCGGAAGTGTAAAACCAGCCTTTATTTTAATTTCCATGTTCCCTTCTACTTGCCCGCCAAATGCCGTATTACCGATAATTGCAACACGCTCTATTTTCCCCTGGATAAGACCATTTCCAGCAAAAACGTTTTGTGACAGCGCAATGGCTACAATGGTAGATATTAGTAATGTTAATCTCATTTTCAATACTCCTTAGAATTGTTACTAAATAAAAAGACTTAGCATTTCCAACTTGTGCTTCGTCAATATATAACTAATCATTCGCAAACTTAAACAAACTAGATTCAATTAATTCTGCAACATAATATAAAAAAGTACTTTTGCAATTATCTGTTGCCGTACATTATATTTTTTTATATCACCGCACAAACATTATCTATAATTGATATTGATTTGCATGTGCTATTTGTCACATATGACATGGTCTAATGAATCAGGACAAGTTAAGAGAAAATAGCTTTAACTGGATGCGCTCTCTTGGCAAAAATGGCCTGGTTTAGAGTGATTACTCTTGGTTCGTTTGCGGAAAATTGACTAAAAATTAACGGTAACTTACAAATAAATCTGGAATTACACTGAAAAAATAAATTTGCGCGATTTTGCAAAAGTCTCTAAGGTAATAACTACAGTAAGATTTCCGGAATGATGGGGTGTTGTACACGGCGCAAAAATCAAATTTATCAATGCATCTGACAAGAACCTTGCGGAGAGTAAAGGGTAAATCCGATATAATCTAAATCCCCTCACTCAATATTCTGCACCTGCTCGCGCATTTGTTCGATCAGTACTTTGAGTTCCATTGAGATACGGGATATTTCCAAGTCCACTGATTTTGAACCGATGGTGTTGGCCTCGCGATTCAGTTCTTGCATCATGAAGTCGAGTTGTTTGCCGACCGAGCCGCCTTTATTCAAAATGCGTTCCACTTCATCCAGGTGGGTTTGCAGACGGGAAAGTTCTTCGTCGACATCGATTTTTCCGGCAAACAGCGTGATTTCCTGGCGGATGCGCTCATCTTCCTGATTACCCAGGATTTCCTCTATACGGGTACGCAGTTTTTCTTCGAAAGCGGCAATCAAGGCGGGAATGCGCGGGGATGCGGTGGTTAAGAGTTGGCGCATTTGCTCAATGCGCTCCAGCAAAACAGATTTCAGCTTGTTGCCTTCGCGTACTCGCGAGGCTTTTAAATCTTCCAGCGCCGTCTGCAACAGCGCCATGCTCATTGCACCGAGTTCATCACTGGGTAAATTATCATTTCCCAGCATGCCCGACCATTTCAGTATATCCGCTACCGTTAACGATTGTGCCGTGGGATGCAAGGTTTTAATCATGCGCTCAAATTGCAATAACTTTTCTAGTAGGACATTGTCCAATTGCTGATTGTTTTCAGTCTGCGTTGCAGGTGAGAAATTAAGTCGACATTCGATTTTTCCCCGATTCAGTTGGGTGGATAGCACTTCTCGCATGGCGGATTCTTGTTTGCGTAAATCATCTGGTAGCCGGAACTGGATATCCAAATAGCGATTATTGACAGAACGTAGTTCCAGGTTGAGAGATCCATAAGGCGTGTCTTGGGTGGCGGTTGCGTAGCCTGTCATGCTAAAAATCATGATAAAAACTCTTCGAATGTTAGGGTTGGAGAGCGCTGGATAAACTGAAAATGCTATAGTCACAGACTACTGGAGCCGGCTTCTGGTCGAGTACATTGATAACTGTAAAGGGAGTCTCTTTGTTTTTAGGATCAAACACCACCCGGCTGGCATCGATGTATTTGTAATCTCCAGGGGCATTAAGCCGCCAAAGATTGGGAATTTCGGGGTAGGGCTGGTGTAGGCAGTATGCCTGCGTGTCGCTATGAATCAACAGAATCGGTTTCTTGAAATGTACTGCTTTGTTCTTAATCAGCTCACGTATGCTTCGGTAGCCATCGCATTCGGTGCGATTTTCAGACGTACAGACGGGTTTGGTATAATCAAATTCAAAAATATCTGCCTGGAATGCGATCACCGCTGCTTGGGTGGATTCTGCGGTTTGAAATAATTGATCCAGCCATTTTTCATTGAATTGGTCGCGAGCATCGGCTTCATTCAAGGCATCTTGCGGATTGCTGCGAAGAATCTGATTTCTACCATTATTGGTGCCGGGGATATGTAGCGTAGAGAAGACCAACTGATCAATGGCCCATCGGGCATTTTCAATAAAACCTTCCTGTCGAACCAGCCCCGGGATATTTTTAGATAGCCGAAGTTCATCCTGGTGAAAAAAAAGCTGGCGTAAATAGTGGAGTCGTTCCAATTCGTCATGACGTGACGACATGTTGAATCGATCACAGTCCGTCCAATCATTGTCTCCGGGTGTATAAACAGTTTTGTGAGGATTGAGATAAGCGATCTGACGGTAACGATCTTGATATAGCTCATCAGTACAGCTTAATCGGCCTTTCTTGAAATCACCCAAATGAATCAGCACTGGAGGATTGAGTGCTTTAATGGCTTTGGCGATTGCGCCATCGGGGTGTTCTAACAGAGCATACTCGATATCGGTATAAGGCATGTCGCCAATCACCACAAACTGGGTCGATTTCTCAGGAGTAGGATGGACTAGCTTACTAGCTTGTGCCGATGAAATTAACAAGATCAGTACAAGAAAAATCTGTGTCCATGGCATCATATTTCACCATTATCCATTCATGTGGCTCTGAAAAACCAAGCCGGCATGTTCGCGCAATTTATGAAAACGAATGGCTGGCCAGTTTTCTTGGGCAACACTCAATTCAGCGCCGAACGATGCCAGGAAAGTAGGCGCATCGACCGCATCGTAGGCGATGCGATGTGCATTCGCTTCAATGAAACGTTGCAATTCTCGCGGATCTTCCGAAGTGATCCAGCGTGCTAGTTGATATTTTGCGGGCGCAATACGCGCGGCAACGGCATATTCATGCTGCAGGCGATGCGTCACCACTTCAAATTGCAAGGTACCGACAGCACCGAGTAGCAACATATTGCCTAAGTGCGGCCGGAATACCTGGATAGCGCCTTCTTCTCCCAATTGCGCCAATCCCAGCTTTAGTTGCTTGCTGCGTAACGGATCGGCAATTTCTACCGTACGGAAAATCTCCGGCGCAAAAAAAGGCAGTCCGGTAAATTGCAAAATTTCACCTTCGGTTAACGTGTCGCCCAATTGCAACGTGCCATGATTCGGTATGCCGATGATATCGCCCGGATAGCCTTCTTCAAGGATATCGCGGCGCTGAGATAAAAACGACACGACGGTACTGGTGCGGATGTCTTTGCCGCTACGTGCGACTTTTAAATTCATGCCGCGCTTAAAGTGACCCGAGCAAATGCGCACAAACGCTATCCGGTCACGGTGTGCTAAATTCATATTGGCTTGAATTTTAAATACCATGCCGGAGAATTTCTTTTCATCGGGAAAAACTTCCCGCTGAATGGCATTGCGTGATTCGGGCGGTGGCGCCAGATCAACCAGAGCATCGAGAATTTCGCGCACACCAAAGTTATTGATGGCGGATCCAAAGAATACGGGTGTTTGTTTGCCGGCAAGGAATTCTTTATGGTCAAAAGCAGGGGAGGCGCCTTTAATTAAATCAATCGCTTGTAATGCAGTGGATAGGTCAGTGCCAAAGCGCGCATGCAGGGTCGAATCATCAAATTGGGCAATCACTTCCTCGTCTGTGTTAACGCGATCCGATCCGGGCTGGAACACCCGCATGCAATGGTTTTGCAGGTCGCACACTCCATGGAAATTTTTCCCCATACCGACAGGCCAGGTGAAAGGGATGGTCGACATGCCGAGCGTGCGTTCAATTTCATCGATCAGATCCAGCGGTTCGCGTACTTCCCGATCCATTTTGTTGACAAAAGTGACAATCGGCGTGTTGCGTGCGCGGCAAACTTCCAATAGTCGCAATGTTTGCGCTTCCACCCCATTGGCGGCATCGATCACCATCAGCGCGGCGTCTACTGCGGTGAGTACGCGATAAGTATCTTCAGAAAAATCCTGGTGACCGGGCGTATCCAGCAAATTAATCACACAATCGCGGTATTCCATTTGCATGACCGAACTGGCCACTGAAATACCGCGTTGCTTTTCGATTTCCATCCAGTCAGAGGTAGCATGTCGGCTGGCTTTACGCGCTTTAACGCTGCCTGCGATATGGATTGCGCCTGCAAACATGAGTAATTTTTCTGTCAATGTGGTTTTGCCCGCGTCCGGATGGGAAATGATGGCAAAAGTGCGACGGCGAGCGACTTCGTTATTAATGCTCATAATTTGCAGAGTCTTTGTCCTGTGAATAAAGATAACACTGTACGGTATGCGTTGAACTGAATGTACTGATCGACGGGTAGGATTTCCGGCAAATCGGCATTGCTTGCGGACAACGCGGATGAAAATGGCATCCTGACGGTGGCGTAGCCGGTGAGGGCAAATCTCCCTTCAAGTGAATGATTTGTCGGTCGGGGTTCGGTTTGATCTGCGGAACAGACGACAATAATGCCTGAGTGTATGGGTGTTTGGGTTGTCCGATCACTTCATCGATTACTCCACGCTCGACAATTCTGCCCAGATACATGACGGCAACCTCATCAGCCAGATATTCTACTACAGCGATATTGTGGGTAATAAACAAAAATGCAAGTCCTAGGTTATTTTGCAGCGATTTGAGTAGGTTTAAAATTTGCGCTTGTACGGATACATCCAAGGCACTGGTAGGTTCATCGCAAATCAACAGTTTGGGGTTGACAGCCAAAGCACGCGCAATGGCGATGCGTTGCCGCTGGCCACCGGAAAATTCGTGCGGAAAACGCCATTTTACATCAGCGGGGAGACCCACACGTTGCAATAATGCGTCAATTTCTTTCTCTCTGGAATTCGTCGATGCGGGATTACTGGTATCGATAGGATCGGTTGTGCCCACATTCAATGCATCCATGCCTTCCTGCAGAATTTCAATCACTCGCATACGTGGATTTAATGAAGAATAAGGATCCTGAAAGATGATCTGAAATTGCGCGCGAATCTGCCGTAATTGGCTGCGTTTCAGTGCGACCAGTTCCTGAGTCTTAAAACGCACGCTGCCGGCTGTCGGTTGAATTAATTGCAAGATGCTTTTGCCAATCGTGGTTTTGCCGCAACCGGACTCACCGACCAGTGCCAGGGTTTTGCCGGTCGTAATGGTCAGAGAAACCCCATCCACGGCTTTCACGTGTCCGACGATGCGTTTG
The DNA here is from genome assembly GCA_024281695.1 of Nitrosomonas sp. Taxonomy (GTDB): domain Bacteria; phylum Pseudomonadota; class Gammaproteobacteria; order Burkholderiales; family Nitrosomonadaceae; genus Nitrosomonas. The sequence goes on from JAMXAE010000112.1 coordinate 5,609, forward strand.
AATAATCCTTTGCGAATGGGAAAATGAACCTTCAGATCGGTGACTTGCAATAACGTGGATTCGCTGGTAGTCGGTATTGTGAAAGTAATATGGTTGGCGGGTTGGGTAACGCTGCTAGTCTTGAAATGATTGGTAATATGCGTATGCTCTTGATCATAAAGATGACATCGCACCTGATGACCATCAGTCACCGAGTGCCACTGAGGAATAGAGTGGCGACACACACCCAAAGCCTGATTGCAGCGATCGACAAAGCGGCAGCCCGTAAATTGTTGCGCTAGCGATGGCACATTGCCTTGAATCACGGCTAATGCCTGGTCGCGTTTTTGTTTTTCAGGCAGGGAAGCAAATAATTGCCTTGAATAAGGATGCGCAGGGTGATCGAAGAAATCATTTCGGGTTGCCTGTTCGACAATTTCTCCGGCATACATGACAGCGACGCGTTGTGCCATCTCTGCGACTACTCCCAAATCATGCGTAATCAGCAAAATAGACATGTGATTACGCTGCTGGATTTGGCGCATCAAATCCAGTACTTGCGCCTGAATGGTGACGTCCAGAGCAGTGGTCGGCTCATCCGCAATGAGCAATTCCGGTTCGCCGGCAAGTGCCATGGCGATCATGGCGCGCTGTTTCATGCCGCCGGAAAACTGGAACGGGTATTCATGCATGCGACGGGGTGCATCGGAAATGCCGACTTGCTCAAGCAATTCCTGAATCCTGGCATGAGTAGCTTGATGGGACAAATTTAAATGCTGTTGCAGAACTTCGTGAATCTGCTCCGCGATAGTCATGACCGGATTGAGGCTCAGCATGGGTTCCTGGAAAATCATACTGATGCGTTTTCCACGGATTTTGCGCATTTCCGTTTCAGGCAATCGCAGTATGTCGATGTCGTTGATTCTGACTTGGCCAGCGATGATTTCGCCGACATCGGGCAGTAAGCGCATGATCGACAACGCAGTCATCGATTTGCCGCAACCGGATTCACCCAATAAGGCGAATGTTTCACCGGCTGAGATGGTGAGGGATAATCCATCCACCGCACGCACCGGCATGCTCCCGGTGTGCAACAGGGTTTGCAGATTGTCTATGGCCAATAAGGTTTTCATGAACGGTGAGAAGGTTCTGATGGTGCGATGGTTTGCGTTGGCTTGTTGAACGAAGTCTCGTCGGGTTTGCCAGCGCGTTGAAAAAATTTTCTTTTTTGTTTCAGCGTGTGGGTGCGAGGATCCAGTGCATTTTGTACTGCATCTGCGAACAGGTTGGCACTTAAAACCAGTGTAAACATAAAACTGAAAGCCGCTAGCAATGCCCACCAAACCATCGGTTCGCGCGCCATTTCCAAACGTGCCGCATTAATCATGGTACCAAAGCTGATCATGGAGGGATCAACACCTACGCCGACATACGATAAAACCGCCTCCGCCAGTACCAAGCCGCTGAAATCCATCACCGTGGCAATCAGCACAATGTGCATTACATTCGGTAGGATATGTCGGCTGATGATACGCCAATGGGAGATTCCAAACGCATGCGCCGCTTGGATATATTCCAACTCTCGTAATTTCAGCGTTTCACCGCGCAGCAAGCGACATAAGCCGGTCCAACTGGTGATGCCGAGAATGATACAAAGAAACAGCAACCGCAGATCAGCGCGCGATGCGATGGTTTCGAACAAATCCGGGTGGGTTTCGATATACACCTGCATCATCAGCACAGCAGCGGCAATCAATAAAACGCTGGGAATGGAATTCAGGGTAGTGTAGGTATACTGAATGACATCGTCGACCCATCCTCTGAAATAGCCCGCCATAATGCCTAGCAGTAGTGCAAACGGCAGCATGATTAGAGTAGTCAGTGTACCAATCACTAGGGCGACGCGAATGCTTTTGAGGGACTGATAGAGCACATCGTTGCCCACTTTATCCGTGCCAAAAACATGATAATGCGTTGCCAGCATGGACACGCAACCAAATAGTGAGAACAGGATTAACAACGTAATTAATATAGCGTGCCAGGGTATTTCAGTGGTTTGGCGCCAGATGGCTGCCAGGCTTTGTGCCAAGTTTTGCTGATGACGTCGAGCGAGAACGAGTCCCAGGCAAACAGTGAATAGGCTCCATGCCAGCAAGCCATAAGCTAAACCATTCGCTATGCGCCAGCCAATGTCGTTCACGAGTTCCGTTTCCGGATTTTGTAAGTGTGCGCCACCATATTCCAATCGAGCGAAAGTCCGCACTTGCCTTCCATCTGCAAGTTCAATGGTTTCTTTGGCATAAAGATGCGCAGCCAGCGGCGCGGAATAGGTTTTTTCCACCTGAGTACGCAATGGCGTGACCAATAGATCGAGCAAACTCAATACTTCAACGCTATAAATCTTTTCACCTTGCTGAGTTTTATTCTCAAGCTCGGGGCGAAAATGAAGAGTATCCAGAAAGCCGATAGTTAAAAAAAAGATCAGCACTGTGAAAGCCGCCATGCCACTCGCGCTATGCCCAACTCGCTTCCATGAGGCCAATAAATGCGGATTTTTGCGGACATATCCCATAAAAAACAGAATGATCACGACAAACAAATAGATCAGGGCATCTGTCCACAGAATAATCGGGCTAAAGGGCATGGATGAGTTTATTCAAGAAAAGAAGGATTGGGTGATGTCGAGTTAATTGCATTCATTGAATGCTTATATCATAAATGAATGTGGTTATTTTTTGAAAATTTATCGTTGTAGATCGATTGCCTGATGAATGCAAACGGAAAGGAGAGTACAGGCCGATTAAGCTACCGTGGTTGATAGTCGGCTCAATGATGGAATTGGGACAGTTGTCCCGAAAGAACAACATAAAATTATGAACATATAGGACAAATGGCTTCTATCTTGTTCACACATACTTTGATATATTGCACTGAATCTAAAGCGGAACTGGCAATATGTTGAAAGAGCAAATGGATGAAATAATTCACGGGACTAATCCTTCGCAAATGAACGAAGTGATCTATGGGATCGATCCTTTCGATAGTACTTCTGAATTTCTGGCTGTTGAACAATCGGCGGATGAAATCATTGCCGGCCTGAGTCTTTTGGCACATTTACGTGCATGCTAATATTGGTGCTTTAAGAAGTATCGACGCAAGGGCATACATCGATTTTATCAATCAACGATCCGCTGGCCTTACATTCGGTAAGATAGACTTTGATTCTGGGAAAAATGGGTGCGCTGGTATTCGGTCATTTCGTTTATTTTATCGATTGGTAAATTCTTTGGATCGATGCACTTTCTTGCGTTGGTGCATCCTATCATTAGGTTTTTGGAACTAACATCATACGCCTTTCCGGTGCACCAGGAAGAAAAGGCGTCGGTTTTCCGCTGACCCAGTTGGCATGTCCACTGCCATAATAAGGCGATAGCGGATGCCCGCTTTGTCCGCCCGGCATGTCCAAATAGCCTTGTTCTTCTTGGCCGGGAGCGACGGCTGAACGTTGCGAAGCGCCGAAATCCGGTGCCTGAACGCGCGGCATATTATGATCTCCAGGCAGAGGATCGTTCGGCATATCCAACCATTGTCCAATCCATGCGGGCAATTTCTGGCTGAGTGGGTGCCGAATGCGTGCGGCATTGGCTTCTCCCCAGCTTTTTTCAGTAATACCCCCATCTTGCTGCATTTGCGTTGCAATGTGTTGAGCGCAACGATGCAGCAGCTCTTCCCAATTTTTATACGATGCGGGCAATAGATGCTGGGGTTGATGTTCGATGAGTTGCCACACAATCAGCTCCGCTTGGCTGAGTCTGGGTAGTTTAAAAGCTGGATCCATTTGCCTGACTTGAGCGGCAAACCCGTTTAGCACGGTTTTCATCACTTCATGGCGGTAGGTGCGCACTGCGCGATAAGCAATAGAGTTGGTTGATGCTTGTTCGTCCCAATCCTTTAGCGCATTTCTCATGGAGGAAACCCAGGGGGAATTGTGTTCGGATGATTCCAGCGTGGTTTTCAGCAATTGATACCAACTCGTTAGTAAGAGCGCGCGATGGTCTAATTGGATGGCGTACATGTTTTCAGCGGTAAACTGGTTGCGTGCCAATAAACTATTGCGGATTTGAGTGGCCCTCGCGCCCAGATCGTAACCGCCATTACCCAGAAGTTTAAGCTGATTACCCGAGACGATGCGTGAATTGGCAGACCATAGGCGCTCTGAAGTAGGGTTATGGATTAGTGGATATAGGCTCGGATCCAACCAGCCTTCCCAGCCGGTATCCGGCTGAGTCCAGTCGGCGGGTATTTGTGGGTCGTAATTGCCTGAGCGGGTGGGGATGCGTCCTGCCAGTGTCCAACTGATGTTGCCATGGCGATCGCCGACAATAAAATTCTGTACCGGTATGCCTACCCGTTGTGCAATGTTTACCGCTTGTTCGGCTGTTTTTGCTTGTTCCAGCTCAACCAATTTAAGATTAATCGCTGCAGGTTGGAGCGCTGTCCAAACTAATGCCAGCGGCGTTTTATCATGGTCAACAGCGATAATCGGGCCCCATTCGGTTTCTGAAATCGTAAGTATTTCGTCCGGAGCGTTACGAATATGAATGGTCTCCTTTATCGTATTCACAGGCTTCCAACCCATCGGACTGAGATAGCGCGAGTTATCTTTTTCATCCAAGCTTATGCGGACCCAATCGGCAAAATCACCATAACTGTTGGTGAAACTCCAAGCGATATGCCGGTTGGAGCCGATCACGATGGAAGGTACACCCGGTAAACTGATGCCGGAGATGTCATAGGGCTCCACTGCAATGTTAGACGGGTATATGAGGCGCGAACGGAACCATAAATTAGGTACGCGCAATGTTAAATGCATGTCATTGGCTACCAATGCAGATCCATCGGTTAATGCACCAGAAACAGCAAAGCTATTGCTACCTGGCATGCGTTCAGTTTTTGCATAATCATCTTTGAATAGGTGCTCATCCAATGCTTGTAAGTTGAT
>JAMXAE010000113.1 GCA_024281695.1 Nitrosomonas sp.
GCAACCTTATCAATCGCACCATCCAGTGTGGCGGAGAACAATAGGGTTTGTCGCGTGGCTGGTGTGGCGGCTGCAATCGTTTCAACATCATCGATAAAACCCATATCCAACATACGATCTGCTTCATCCAGTACAAGCATTTCTAATCGCTTGAAATCAATTCGCCCGCGCTGTATATGATCAATGAGCCGTCCCGGTGTGGCGACTAAAATATCGACAGGTTGGGATAATAGTTTGTTTTGCAATGGATAAGGCATGCCACCCAATATGCTGACTACTTTTGTACGTGGGAGGTATTTGCCGTATTTCTTGGCAGCATCGGAAACTTGCAGTGCAAGCTCACGTGTTGGGGTCAGTACCAAAACGCGTGGACCACGGCCAGGTGTTTTGGGTGGGGAAGCCAAGAGATGGAGTGCTGGCAGCATGAAAGCGGCTGTTTTTCCTGTTCCGGTTTGTGCAGATGCCATGATATCGTGACCTGATAGTAATTCAGGTATAGCTTGTTTCTGAATGGGGGTAGGGGCTGTATATCCTGCATCATGGATTGCTTTAATAATAGAAGGGTTTAAATTTAGATCTTCAAAAGACACGGTGTTTTCCTAAAAAATGAGAATTGGACGCACGCAGGGAAACATTGCCCAAAAATATTGCATAATCCTGCTAGCGCATTAAATAAAGCATCGCCGCTAACCAAGATTGCTGCACATTTTTCGGAAAAACTTGAAAAATTGAGGAGAGGCCAGGAACGATGAAACCAGAGAAAATTAATTAGATTATGTGAAAACAAACCATAATATAATATTAACTTAGCTGATAATAATACTTGGTTATTTAATAAATTGCAATTCATTTACTCTGTTCTTCTAATAGTTGGGATGTTGTGGCTTTAATTTGAAACGTAATTGTGACAATAAGACATATATTAAAGATTATTGAATGATAGCCCTAGCAAACTTGCGTTTGCCTACTTGTATGACGATAGATTCACCCCGTGTGATTTTGGCTAATTTGTTTTCCACTTTTTCGCCATTTAATTTGACAGCGCCTTGATCAATCATGCGTAGCGCTTCACTGGTGCTGGCGGTTAGTCCTGTTTGTTTTAATAATTGGACCAAAGGTATTTCATTGTCTTGTGATTGAATGATTATTTCGGGCATATCATCAGGTAATGCGCCATGTTTGAAACGTGCTTCAAAATCGGATAGTGCTTCAGTCGCCGCTTGCGGACTATGGAAGCGTGCAACCATTTCTTGTGCAAGCCTTACCTTGATATCGCGTGGATTGCGACCTCCTTCAACGTCTTCCTTCCATTTCTGGATGGTACTCAGCGATTCGAAAGATAGTAGATCCAGATAGCGCCACATGAGTTGATCGGATACGGACATCAGCTTGCCAAAGATTTCTTTGGGGCTTTCAGTAATTCCGACATAATTATTCAGTGACTTGGACATTTTGTTAATACCATCTAATCCTTCCAGTAGCGGCATTGTGAGTATGCATTGTTGCGACTGCCCAAAATGCTTCTGTAGTTCTCGCCCCATGAGTAGATTGAATTTCTGATCTGTTCCACCTAGTTCTAGATCGGCCTTTAGTGCGACGGAATCATAACCCTGAATTAAAGGATAGAGAAACTCATGGATAGCAATCGCCTGATTGTTACGATAGCGCTTGTCAAAATCATCTCTTTCCAACATCCGTGCAACAGTATGTGTTGCAGCCAGTTTGATGAGATCAGCGGCATTCAGTTTATCCATCCAGGATGAATTAAATACAACTTCAGTGTGTTCAGGTTTCAGTATTTTGAAAACTTGAGTGGAATAGGATTTAGCATTCTCCGAAACTTGTTCACGGTTAAGGGGCGGGCGAGTAGTGTTTTTACCACTGGGATCGCCAATCATGCCTGTAAAGTCGCCAATCAGGAACACTACGTGGTGACCCATCTCTTGCAATTGGCGAAGTTTGTTGAGTAGAACCGTATGACCCAAGTGTAAATCCGGAGCGGTAGGGTCAAATCCAGCCTTAATTCGTAAAGGGCGCCCTGAAATAAGCTTACTTTCTAGCTCTATTTCAACCAATAATTCATGACTTCCGCGTTTTATAATTTCAAGTTGAGATTTTATTGATTTATTCACGATAACTATAAATTAATGATTTTTATCTAAATTATTCTATAAGTAACTATTCTTATTTATTTTCAATTGTACCTTAGTACATGTTGTGCTTATTTTCATGTTAGACTCGCGGCTGTTTGCAAATGATAAGAATGACTGGAGGTACTTCATATATGCTATATACATCCCTTAGCAGTAAACAAAGGATTCTAGCTCAAAAATCATCAAAAATAACAAAAAAAACAATTCGCTGGTTAGTTGCTTTATCCAGCATACCATTGTTCGGTATCGTTACCGCATTCGGGATCGCCCCCCATACGATTTCATTTGAAGATGTTCAGGTAGAAGAAGTAGTACTTGATTTATCTATTCCAGATGTCCTTCCCGAAACTCAACCTAATCAGACTTTTTGGCACCAGGAAAATATTCGACGTGGCGATACTATTACTGCGATCTTGAATCGACTTGATATTAGTGATCAGGATTCAATTGGTTTCCTACAAGCAGCGCGTGGAAGTCGAGCGATGCGCAAGCTAAAACCGGGCGAAACTATACACGCCCAGAAGACAGCAGATGGCGAGCTAATAATGCTGCGCTATTTCTTTGGAAACGAAGAGCTGTTTTTGATGGAAAAAATGGATGATGAATTTAAAATGACTGAGCAGCCGATAGAGCTGGATACTCAGGTTCATATGAAATCAGGTGTGATCAACAGCTCTCTATTTGCTGCAACCGATAACGCCGGTATACCCAACAATATCGCCATGCAATTAACAGAAATATTTTCATCCGAAATTGATTTTTATCGTGATTTGCGTCAAGGTGATCGGTTTACAGTTGTTTACGAGACATTCTCTAATAATGGTAAGCGAGCTAAAACTGGTCGTGTTTTAGCGGTTGAATTCGTCAATAAAGGAAAATCTCACCAAGCTATTTATTTTAAAGCCTCTAACGGTGCAGATGGTTATTACACGCCCGAAGGGGAAAGTTTAAGAAAAGCATTTTTGTTGTCTCCCCTCACATTTTCTCGCGTCAGCTCAGGTTTTACGAATGCGCGCTTTCATCCTATACTGAAAGAGTGGCGAGCGCATAGAGGAATTGATTATGCCGCACCAACCGGCACTCCTGTAAAAGCAACGGCAAGCGGTATCGTTCAATTCTCCGGTTCGCAAAAAGGGTATGGAAATTTAGTTGTTCTCAAGCATAACGGAAAGTTCGAAACGGCTTATGGTCATTTATCACGCTTTGCCAATGGAGTGAGTAAGGGTAAACGTGTTAGCCAAGGCGATGTAATCGGTTATGTGGGTTCAACCGGCATGGCAACAGGCCCACATTTACATTATGAGTTGCGTATTGACGGTTTGCAGCGCGATCCAACCAAAGTTGCTTTGCCGACAGCACCACCGATTGCAAAAAGAGATTTGAATACCTTTCACAAGGAAACTCAATCGTTGGTAGCACGTTTACATATTATGCGTAATCTTCATTACGCTTCTCTGGAATAATATTGCACATGCTAATTGGGTAGTTGAAATCAGAACTACCCATTCGTTTATGTAATAATTATTAAGTCAGGATTCTCTCTCGATATTTCTTGTATTACCTAGTTTTTTAGGTTTCGTATGACTGTGTTTCTTTGTTCATAGAAATCATGATGCATATATTTCTTAGAGGTTGATGAAGCTTTGGCACCTGTTTATTATATTGGCATCATGTCGGGTACCAGTCTGGATGGTGTCGATGCAGTATTGATTGATTTCAGTGCTCCAGTTCCTGTTCTGATTCGCACCTTATTTTATCCCTACGATGATCAATTGCGTACAAAGTTATTGTCATTGCACCGGCCCGATTATGATGAACTCAATCGGGCTGCAATCCTCAGTAACCAGTTATCTTGTCTTTATGCTGAGGCTACCGTTGGCTTATTAAGGAAAGCTGGCATTGAATCTCAACAAATTGTTGCCGTCGGATGTCATGGCCAGACAATAAGGCATTGCCCGGAAGTAGAAAGAAACTATACTATTCAACTCGTTAATGCAGCCTTATTAGCAGAATTGACCCGGATTACCGTAGTGGCAGATTTTAGAAGTCGCGACATGGCTGCCGGGGGGCAAGGAGCTCCGTTAGTTCCGGCGTTTCACCAAGCCATGTTTAGCAACCCAAATGGCCATCGTGTCATCGTTAATATCGGTGGTATCGCCAATATCACCAGCCTGGATCCCTATAGCAAAATTATCGGCTTCGATTGTGGCCCGGGAAATATATTGATGGATGCCTGGTGTTTGCGTCATTTAGGAGAAATCTACGATAAAAACGGGCAGTGGGCAGCTAGAGGCCACGTGATTTCTGCCTTGCTGGAAGAATTATTGACTGACCATTTTTTTTCGTGCTTACCACCTAAGAGTACTGGTAGAGAGTTATTTAACATTGAATGGTTTGAAAAAAAAATATCGGGAAATGAAGCACCGGAAGACGTACAAGCAACGTTGCTGCAGCTAACCGTTATCACGATTGCCAGATCAATACAAGAATATTGCCCAACTGCTGAAGAAATCTATCTATGCGGCGGCGGTGCGCATAATATAGCGTTACTGGATCGCTTAGTCGATGTAATGCCAGGAAAAAAAGTAGCATTGACGGATCAGTTAGGTATAGCCGCCGATTGGGTTGAAGCGTTTGCGTTTGCTTGGCTGGCGCAACAAACGATATCGCGTAAAACAGGTAGCTTGGCGGCTGTTACCGGTGCGCAAGGAGATAGAATTCTGGGAGCGATTTATCCAGCCTAACCGGGTTTATCGGTATCATAATTAACGATGGATGCTGGAAAGTGCTTGGGTTTATACTGAAAAGGATGATCCGCAGCCACAAGTGCTAGTGGCGCCAGGATTTTTAATGACAAACTGAGCACCTTGTAAATTTTCTTGATAGTCAATCTCTGCACCGATTAAATACTGGAAGCTCATCGGATCAACCAATAGTTTAACACCGTTTTTTTCCATCACAGTATCGTCTTCGTTGACCAGTTCATCAAAAGTAAATCCATACTGAAACCCTGAGCATCCACCGCCGCTGACAAAAACTCTCAGATTAAGATTGTTATTGCCTTCTTCATCGATGAGTTGCCTGACTTTTGAAGCAGCGCTATCAGTAAATAAAATAGGAATATTATTTTCAGTGTTCATATTAGTTCCTGCAGCCATAAAGTTTGTAATTTGCAAAGTTTCTAAATATCCTACCAGCTAATTAGACAACATCATTTTCTGAAGATGAGGATTGCTTATCTGATGCGGTCGGAATTAATGTTATCAGTTTCTCAGCGGGTTGTTTATTCTCAAGTTCTAGTTTTCCCTGATGAATCATTTTTCCTTCAACAGAAGCTCCCAACTGAATTTCTAAAGAGCCATAATGAACATCGCCATATACCTTAGCCTTAGCCTGTAGTTCCAGATATCCTTGTGCATGAATAGGACCGATTACTGTACCATTGATGATGATATTAGCAACTTTTATTTCGCCTTCTATGCTACCTTCATCACTCAGTACCAATGTACTGCTGTGTTCGTCATCAGTAGCTACAACATTACCCACAATGTGTCCATCAACCCGTAAGCCGCCGCTAAAACTAATATTTCCCGTGATATTTGTATTAATTCCAATCAGAGTATCGATATGATTGTGAAGTTGTTTTTTCTTTTTTCTGCCAAACATACTTTTTCTCCTTCACAATGTGGGTTGTACAGTTTGAGTTAATATTGCTTTGCTGTCACCATTTTCATAAATTTGTACCTGTAAACTTTCTATGTTGGTGTCCGGTGGTAATTTGAAATTTTCTTCCAGTCTATGAAAGAACTTAAATTTAATGGGGAAATCTTGCACAGAACTTTTGTTGATAAGTGGAATGGTTTTGCTCTGATTATTTTGCAACAGTTTGACGTGGAATCTCAAGTTCCCATTGAAATCACTAGGTCTTTCTCCTCCTTGAACAAGCGTCAGCGTATAGCGATATTTGCCCGGAATTTGTGTTTCCTTCAAACTGAATTGGTAAATTGAAACGCCATTTCTGGTAGTGCCAGACATCAGCTGCTGGAAGAATACCAATTTTTCTTTCAAATGATCATTCTCATTAGCAAGAGATTTCACCTGATTGGCAAGATCTTTATTGGTTGTGTTACTAATTTGTAACTGTTGTACTAAATCGCCGATCTGGGTGCATAGCTTTTGTTTTTTTGTTTGTACGCAAGTTCCCGGAGCATATAAATGCTCTAGTTTTTCTTGCGTAATATCAACCATAACATGACCGGATTGTCTGCCTACCTCGTACATTCCCCAAGACAACAGAAATAATAATAAACAACAAATGGCAATGATTACCACACGATATTGCCATGATAAATAGGGGCGCACTATAACGCGAGGAGATAGAATTGGGGGGGGTCTCTGGAAAAACTTATTCACCTAAAGCCGCTCTATAGATTAAGAATCAATTGATCTACGATTGATATCTAAATAGCCAGATATGGTAGTTTGTATTGGACAAGGCGAAGGGGTTTCTTGTTGTGTAAATTATTAATTAATAATATTATCAATGTTGCCAGTATCGGTAAATAGGTTATTTTCGCTTGGATCGGAAATGCTGAACACTTGTTTAAGCATGATTAGTTTTTGATTCATGAGAAAGAATTATGGTAATAATGGAACCTGATTAATACCCAGAGCTTCAGGCAAGCCAAACATAATATTCATATTTTGTATTGCTTGTCCTGCTGCCCCTTTGACCAGATTGTCAGTCACCGACAGTATCACTACCGTATCGCTGTTTTGCGGTTGATGTACTGCAATCCGGCAAATGTTGGAGCCACGTACAGAACGTGTTTCCGGGTGCTTGCCTGCGGGTAGCACGTCTACAAAATTTTCATCCTGATAACGCTTTTCGTATAATGTTTGCAAATCTATCTGACTACTGAGTCTGGCATAGAGTGTAGCATGAATGCCCCGAATCATAGGCACGAGATGTGGAACAAATGTTAGCCCAACAGGGCGCTTGGCGACATTCGATAGCCCTTGTCTGATTTCCGGAAGATGTCGATGTCCTGGAACGCCATAGGCTTTGAAATTATCCGCTGCTTCAGCGTGCAGAGTATGTACTTCGGCTTTTCTGCCTGCGCCGGAAACCCCCGATTTTACATCGGCTATAAGGTAATCCATATCAATTACGCCAGCTTCTATGAGGGGGAGGAAACCAAGTTGGACTGCGGTTGGGTAGCAACCAGGGTTGGCAATTAGACGCGCATTTTTTACCTGTGCGCGGTTTATCTCGGGTAAACCGTAGACTGCTTCAGCAACCAAATCAGGGCAAGCGTGCTGCATACCATACCATTTTTCCCATTCAGTAACATTCTTAATACGAAAATCAGCTGCCAGATCAATTACTTTAACATCTGATTTAAGCAAGAATTCAGCTTGCTGCATGGCAATACCATTGGGGGTGGCAAAGAACACAAGATCGCATTTATTGAGTTTTGCATCCACTGGATCGCTAAATTTAAGGTCGATATGTCCTCTTAAATTGGTAAATAACTCGGCGACATGCATGCCGGCTTCACTGCGTGATGTAATCGCTTTGATCTTTACTTTAGGGTGTTGTGCCAACAAGCGAAGTAATTCCACCCCGGTATAGCCTGTTCCACCTACGATGCCGACATTAATCATTGTGACTCCTTATTTTATTTCTCTGAGGATGTATGCTTATTTAACAGAAACCCAATAAAAAAGCCGCCATAAAGAGGCGGCTTTTTTATATTCGAATAAAAAATTAGCGTTTGGAGAATTGTTTGCGTCGCCGCGCTTTCCGTAAACCAACTTTCTTTCTCTCAACTTCCCGTGCGTCACGAGTAACCAATCCGGCCTTACTTAATACGGGCTTAAGGGTGGCGTCATAATCAATGAGTGCACGGGTTATTCCATGACGAACAGCGCCTGCCTGACCTGATTCACCGCCACCATGAATATTTACCATGATATCAAAAGTTGTTGCATTATTTGTTAATTCGAGCGGTTGTCTTACAATCATACGACCAGTCTTACGCGAGAAAAAATCATCAATGGATTTGTCATTAATGATGATTGCGCCTTTACCTGGCTTGATAAAAACCCGTGCAACAGCGCTCTTACGCCGACCTGTTCCATAATTATATTGAGTGGTCATAGATTAAATTCTAACTTCAAGTGGTTTAGGTTGCTGAGCAACATGTGGATGTACATCACCTGCATAAACTTTAAGTTTCTTTAGCATGGCATACCCCAACGGTCCTTTGGGTAACATACCTTTAACTGCTTTTTCAAGAGGACGGCCTGGAAAGCGGGCATGCATTTTCTTGAAATTAGTTTCATATATGCCGCCTGGATAACCGGTGTGGCGGTAATAGATTTTATCTTCCGCTTTATTGCCAGTAACACGCAATTTATCGACATTGACAACAACGATATAATCACCGGTATCGACATGAGGTGTATATATGGGCTTATGTTTACCACGTAAGCGATGGGCAATTAAAGAAGCAAGGCGACCTAATACTTTATCGGTCGCGTCAATGACAAACCAATCATGGCTTACTTCGTGCGGTTTGGCTGAAAATGTTTTCACGAAAACCTGTCCTGCATATTCAAAGAGAGCCGCGAATTCTATGCTAGACATGTGCAAAAGTCAAATATAGAACCGGCTATTATTTTATGCCTTGTTGTAAACTGATTTCATATTAAAGTTACGAGATTGTATATTCCACAGGAAGGTGGATTTTAAATCAATCGTCGTTATAATCTCATGGTTACATCAGAGTGATTATTCTACTGAATTTCTGATGCTCAACTCCATGAGCCGTATTTTATAGTAACGTACCAATTACATGCCAAGAGACTCGCTTTGAAAGAGAAATCCGAAACTAATTTGCCTATTGAGTCAGTATCTTCCAATTTTATTCGTAACATTATTGATGAGGATAACCGTACCGGTAAATGGAATGGGTGCGTGGAAACACGCTTTCCGCCCGAACCCAATGGTTACTTGCACATTGGTCACGCCAAGAGTATCTGTCTTAATTTTGGTATTGCGCATGATTATGGTGGTGTATGTCATTTGCGCTTTGACGATACCAATCCGGAGAAGGAAGCGCAAGAGTATGTCGATTCGATTTGTGATAGCGTTTCCTGGCTGGGTTTTGATTGGGGCAAGCATCTTTATTATTCCTCGGATTATTTCGTTCAATTATATGAATTTGCTGAGAACTTGATCAATCAGGGAAAAGCCTATGTCGAGGGCCTCACGGCGGAGGAAATTCGCGAGATGCGCGGCACCTTGACCAGTCCCGGTAAAAACAGCCCTTACCGGGATCGTCCCATTGCAGAAAGTCTGGATTTGTTTCGGCGTATGAAAGTAGGTGAATTTCCGGATGGAAAGTATGTGCTGAGAGCCAAGATCGACATGGCTTCTCCCAACATCAATATGCGCGATCCGGTGATTTACCGCATCCGCCATGTACATCATCAGCGCACCGGTAACCAATGGTGCATTTATCCGATGTACGACTATACGCACTGCATTTCCGATGCATTGGAAAAAATCACACATTCCTTGTGCACATTGGAATTCGAAGATCACCGGCCACTGTATGACTGGGTATTGGATCAACTGGTGGGAAAAGTGCCGTGCCATCCACAGCAGATCGAATTTGCCCGTCTCAATCTGACTTACACCGTCATGAGTAAACGTAAATTAATTGAACTGGTGGAAAGCAAACTGGTGGACGGCTGGGATGATCCTCGTTTGAGCACCCTGGCAGGCGTGCGCCGTCGTGGCTTTACGCCGCGCGCCATCCGGTTGTTTGCCGAGCGAATAGGTATCAGCAAGGCGGATTCCTGGATTGATATGAGCATATTGGAAGACTGCTTGCATGAAGATCTGAATGAATGCGCGCCGCGTCGCATTGCCGTACTCAAGCCGCTGAAACTGATCATCGACAACTATCCGGAAGATCAGCAAGAAGATTGTTTTGCGCCCAATCATCCGCAAAAACCGGAATGGGGCAAACGCACGATTCCTTTTTCCAAAACATTGTATATCGAACGTGATGATTTCATGGAAGTGCCAACGAAAGGTTATTTCCGCCTGTCTCCTGGTGCGGAAGTGCGATTACGCTACGCTTTTATCGTCAAATGCGTGCAAGTGGATAAAAATGCGCAGGGTGAAATCGAGGCAATCCATTGCACCTACGACCCGGATACCAAAAGTGGAACTCCCGGATCGGAAAGCCGTAAAGTCAAAGGAAATATCCACTGGTTATCCGCCAAGCACGCGCAACCGGCTGAAATGCGACTATACGATCGCTTGTTTACCGATCCCTACCCGGATAGCGGCGACAAGAATTACAAAACATCGCTTAATCCTGATTCAAAGGAAATCATCA